>CAKZKR010000024.1 GCA_937124615.1 uncultured bacterium | reverse complement strand
CCACCACCACCCGAACCACCAGCAAGAGTTAAATCATTTGCAGGTGCTATATATGAAGCATTTCCACCCGGAGAACCATTTTGTCCATTGTTTCCCGGTGCACCGAAAGTACCATTTCCACCATTACCTCCTTCTGTCCCATTTCCGCCTCCTCCAGCATGTTGACATATGGCGACACCCGCCCCTGAACCGGGTGAACCACCACCACCCGCGGAACCTCCATTAGACCATATTGAAGAAGGACCTCCAGGATTTCCTCCGGAACCTTGTGCTCCGCCGGAACCCATTCCACCAAATCCGGATTGTCCTGGAGAACCGGAAGCCCCTGTCTGTCCTCCAGAACCCTGGGATCCAGAACCTCCTGAACTGCCTCCATAACTTGTTCCCCCTTGACCATTCCCACCATTTGAATAGTTTCCTCCATCACCACCCGGGGCAGATGAGGCCCCCCCTCCACCTGTTGTTCCACCCCCTCCACCTGCACCACCACTTCCACCCGTACCTCCACCTCCACCAACACCACCTCCAGCCCTTCCTGGAACAGATCCGGAAATATCTAAAGTAGTATTCCATGTAATATCTCGTGAAGCTGCAATAACCAATGGATTTGTTCCTGATACCGATACAGTAACTCCGGAGGGGACATAAATTGTAATAAAATTAAATTTACCTACATAATTGCCACCGCCAATATCTAATAATTGCCCCTGAATATTGGGGCCAGAATTCACTCGATAAAAAGGTTGATTTGTATTGGTTCCTGTATAAATTACTAAATTATCTCCTGGATTCAGATTTAGATTTCCTAAAGCCCCATTACTCAAATAAACATCGCTGGACGAGAACGGAGGCATTTTGAACATATAATTGCTAAGAGTTTTGCCTGTATTTAAATTTCCTGCGGAATCGGAACACACATTATTAGGAATCGTAATGGTTACAAAAATATCAGAGGTTCTTGCAACGGTGATACCGAATTCATAAGTAGTTCCACTCCCTGAAAAACTAGTTATTTGTGCTTGTCCCTGACCTGCTACTGATAGTTGAATATCGCTCATCTCAAAGCCTGTTACGGGTTCATTGAAAGTTGCCGTAAAAGTAGCGAAGGAATTTTCATTAGGTGCTGGCGTATTAGGTGTGATATTCACATTGGGGCGTACAGAGTCAATCGTATAATATTCCCCTGCGGTATAATTTCCATTTCCTACCCCAAAGTTGTTCCCCAATGCATTTCCTAATACACGCCAGTTCTCATCGTATACAGTGTCTCTGTCAATGAAATCAATACTAATGTCTCCGTTTCCCGTGCCTCTGTCAATTGTGATAACTCTCGTATTTCCAGAACCGCTCACGGAAATCACAGATGCGCCACTAAAACCGGGACCATCTATCACAAAATCATCTGCAGTTACATTCCTCACAGATTCTGTAAAGGTTACAATAAACCCCAAAGTTTGAGCGTTAGTCGGATTCGATGTAGATGGATTTCGGGTAATAGAAGCGACAAAAGGTGGAGTTTATCTACAAGCCATGAAGCAAAAAATTGGTATAGCGTATGACCGCATAAATCTTTGTATCCTGTATTATTCAAATGGATGGGGTCATCTTGATTGTCGCCTCGTAACCCTGCTCTTGGAGTTGGATATTCAATAAAACCACCTGGATAGGGAATATAATTTGGAGGGTCACCGGGTATAGGGCTTACATTCCTTGCAAAGGGAGGACGATATATAGGTCCTTTGTCCCAAAAGCCTGGATGACCATAACGGTATTGCTGGAGACCAAAATTATGGATATATGCGACACGATTTCGTGTATTCGCAATATTCCTTTTACGGTTCCCTAATTCTACAAAAGCGGAATTTAATTCACTTGGAGAAGGATTGTTTAAGAAGGATTGCATGAGAATCGCACTTTGATTTCCGGCTAATGCCAACTCCCAAATGTTGATATAATCATAATCCACTAAACCCACTTTGATATCAGGACGAAGTGATAAAACATAATCTACCACCGTTGCTAAATCTTGTTCTATCTCGTCAAACACATCATTGTTAGGACCGGGCTGAGGGAGCATGCCATTTTTCCATTTACCCAGAACATCATTTCCTCCTAAACTCAAATGAATCATGTCAATTGTAGGATTGCTCATAATTGCATTGTAAAGTGAATATGTTCTCACAGGCATGTAACTATCTCGTGGATTGGGAACATCATCGGCGAAGTGCTCTGCGGTAGAACCGCTAATGGCTACCTTATCGCCTTGAACATCCCACTCCCCTAATCCATAAGTGTTCAGCACGGTTGGCCAGATAGAATTCGTCCATACTAATTCAGCCCAACTGTCTCCGACAATTAGGATACGGAGCGTACCCGCAAAAGATGAGACTGGAAACATTAAAAGAAAAATAGATACTAAGAAATAAAGTGTTTTTTTAGATAGGAGTGACATAATATTATCTCCTCTCAAAAAAGATTATATTTATTTAATTATAATTCCTAAATATATAAACACAATAATTTATTTTATCATTTATCATAATTTGACAAATTAAATAACAATTATTCATTACAAGTAATTAGTTATCTATATAAATTATAACATTTATTTGTTATAAGTTCAAGCATGTTTATTATATTTTTTTAATATAAATAAAAAAATTTCTATTAGAAACTCGTCTTTAGTTTGAAGCGGGGCACCATAATTGATAAAAAACAGATTGGGGACAATTTTTAGATGAGGAATCTTATATTTTAAGTTAAGAGATATTCTTCTGTTTGATAATGTATTTGTTTTTACTTATAAAAATTGATATTTTAATGACTAAATTGTTAAGATATATCAACTTCCTCGAATAAATAAGGGGATGGTTTGTATGCCACGAGTTCAAAAAAGAGATAAAATTGAAGTAGTAAAAGAAGATTTAATTAATAAGATACTGGAAGAACATTACAAACCCGGGGATAAATTTCCTTCTGAAAAAATGCTAATGGATGAATATGATATTACACGGGGATATGCAAGGCAGATAATTCACGAATTGGAACTGGAAGGGTATATTGAATGTTCTCAAGGGAAACGTGCTATTGTGTGTCATCCGGAGAATAATAGCCCTCAACTTAATATAACAGACCGCACTACCTTTGCTATAGCCATGCAAGACCAGCAAACGAAACATACACAGAAGATATTTCAAGGCTTCATGGAAATCACAAGTAATCATAAGATTCAAACCGTTTCCTATAACTTATATTTTGACGAAAATACAGAGCAAAAATTTTTGAAAAATGTTCGTCGCATGGGCGTTAAAGGTTTAGCATTCTGGGCTCATGCTAATAAAGACTCCACACGGGAAATTGTTCAGCGAATGGTAAAAAGTCGTTTTCCAATTGTATTGATAGACCGCTACCTTCCTGGAATCATGGCTGATGCGGTTGTATCCGACAATATTTGTATTGGTAAAAAACTCACAGAGTGTTTAATAAAAAAGGGACATAAGAGAATTGCTTTTGTGGGTGGAGAATTATCTTCATCGACTGCTACTGAACGGTTTACCGGGTATAAAGAGGCCTTATTACGACATAACCTTGAGTTTGTGGAAGATTATCTTGTAATTGCGGAGAGTCATTGTTTGCCTCCAGAAATCGATAGAGTATTAGCCCTTAAAGTAAAACCGACTGCTTTTGTTTTTTCTTATGATAAGTTAGCATATACCGCATATCGGGAAATCGTTCGTTTAGGATACAAAGTTCCCGAAGATATAGAAATTGCTACACTGAGTGATGAAGAGTATGCTCAAAATTATCTTTTTCCCGCCTGGGTATACTTCCAGAATAGTGAGGAGATGGGAAAAATCGTGTGCCATAAATTAATAGAACGATTAAATGACCCTGAAAAAAAAGTAGAGATTATTAAATTACCCCCTACCCCAAAAGAACCTTATTGCTTCCTACCTCAATAAGAATAACCTGTTTTTAATTTGGGAACACTCTAAACAAGATATATATATATTAAAAGGTTCTAATTTAATTAACTTATTCAAGATAGATCAACTTTATTTTAATTTGTGTCTTTTTATTTATGAAATTTCAATTTTTATTTTTATATCCAAAATTTTTCTTTAAAACTATTGTTTTTTTTTGTATTTATGGTATATTATATAAGCAGTATGTGGTATTTAGTTAAATTTATTATAAAAGGCTGAACCATTAATTGGAGGAAGGAAAATGAAAAAGAGGGCATTTCATATCTACTCAACGATGGTTTTATTCTCCCTTTTTGTCACGATTAGCATTTTAAATGGATATGCACAAACAGCCCGAATTCTGATGGTCGGGGATGACTGGGCCGAGCAAATTCTGAACAGGGACATCTGGGAAGACATCTTGAATTATTACGGGTTCACCGATATCACGGTTATAGGAGAAACAACAGCAGTAAGTGGAACGAGTGCGGAAGATTGGGCAAATAATATTCCTAATCCCAAAGATAATAATATGCCTATACAAACCTATACTCTTTACAATGCTTTATTAAATAATCCAACTGTAGATATTGTATATTTATCGCTTGGTCTTAATGACCTTTTAAAATACTGGAAAAGAGGAATGATTTCTCAACCCGGGAATAATAATGATATTTTTGATACGATACAGCAGAATATCCAAACTGTAGTGGATTATATTTTAGCACAGCGCCCAGATGTAAAAATTGCACTGGCAGATTATGATTATATTAATATTTACGAATTGGCTTTGGAAGGAGTAGAATTGGCTCAAGATTTGTATATTCGAATGGACTCTCCTTCCCCCACAGAATTAAATCAGGCTTTTTACGAACTTGCTATAAGAAAGATACTCATATGCGCAAGTCGTCATAGGACTGAGTATATTCATAATTTCGGTTTACAACAACATTGGTATGGTCATAATGGATATTACCTCAAAACAGCGGGAACAGATATTTTCTTTCCTCCTCTTCCGATGGCTACAGCACCTTACCCCGGTTTTCCTCCTTCATATTCACCACTTCCTGGCGGAAATATAAACTATCCTTCCCCTATATCTGCAATGGGAAACAATGGAACAGACCCTATTCACTTGAATGAAGAGGGATATAAAATTGTATTCGAAAATGCATTATATCCACATATATTCAACTGGCTACATGACACAATCGCACCTTTTGTTGTATCTATAAAAAGAAGTCCATCTGCACAGAATCCTACGAGAAGTAACACATTAGAATTTATCGTAACCTTTAGTGAACTTGTCACTAATGTAACGAAAAATGACTTCCTTATAGACGCACCCGGATTTACAGGTGCTTCAATCATATCTGTCTCAGGCAGTGGAACAACGAGGACTGTAACAGTTAATCGAGGGACAGGTAATGGAAATTTCAGTATAGACTTTTTAGATAGAGATACGATAATCGATAGCAACTGGAGAATATTAGGGAACGATTTAGGAATAATATATGGAAGTGGAAATGGGAATTATACCGCAGGGGAAGTGTATACAGTTGACACTTCTCGACCTTTTGTTGAAATAACCCCATCTACACCACCCCCTAATACAAGCAATAATATAGTTTTCTCAGTAGAATTTAGTGAGGATGTTATAGACTTTACAATAAATGATATTTCATTGAGTACCTCCGGAAGTGGGTCTGCACAAATTGTAAATTTCTCAGGTAGTGGAGCCAATTATAAGTTTCATGTTAATGTTAATCATAGTTCTGATTTTTATGTAAGTATTATTATTCCCTCGGGAGTTTGTACAGACCTTGTAGGAAACAGAAATTACGCCGAGGTATATTCCGATTATTTCTTCCAGGCACCTACTTTTACAATTAACGAACTTTATCGTAGTAATGGGACACTTGGAGATTTAGTTTTATATTCGGGAGATATTCTCACCATTCATACCGGAGACCAGATATATCAACCTTTTTACCGAATTAATTCTGGACTTGCTATCTCTGGACGTTCTATTGACATTGGGGGAGGAAATTATGTTGGTAAATTTGATTTTAAGAATATAAATGTTCCATCTGGAGTTACAGTAAATGTGTCGGGAACAAATCCATTGGTCGTAGCTGCTACAAGGGATATAACATGGGACACAACTCTGGATGTATCGGGCTCTGTTCCTGGAAGAGCAGGTGGAGGTGTGGGAGGAAGCGGTGGTAGAGGTGGAGCCGGAGGGATAGGTGGTGAAGGAGGTTCTACAGGAGGTCTTGGAGGTACACAAGCATTGGGTGGAACCGGTGGAAATACAAGTAATGGTGGAAATGGTCAAAATGGGACATCAAATGCAGGGACTTCCGGAGCAATAGGTCTTGCAGGTAATGCGGGAGAAGCAGGGTTAAATGGAGAAAACGGCCAATTAGGTTTTGGGCAACAGGGAACAGCAGGAACAGGAGGAGGAGGGGGAACGAGAGGAGGATCTTCTTCACAGATAAATAATGGAGGTAGTTCTGGAGCAGGGGGGGCTGTTGGTACGGGGAGCAGTGTAGTAAACTGCGCGAACGCATCGTCTGGTTCAAATGGGGGGAATGGTTCAAATGGAGGAAATGCTAATACAGGTGTGGGGGGACTTTCAGGAGGGAATGGTACAAACGGAAATCATGCGGAATTTACTGCTCCTGCAAACAATCTTTCCCTTGCAGGTGGGAATGGTGGTGGAGGAGGTGGTGGAGGAGGGGGTGGAGGGGGTGGACAAGGGGGTGGACAAGGGGGTGGTGGTGGAAGTGGCGGTAGTGGGGGTGGCGGAGGTATGGCTCGAACGACTACATGTAGCCAGTGTGGAACAGCACAAAATGGTTTAGGGGGTAATGGTGGTTACGGTGGCGCAGGTGGAACTGGTGGAAGAGGTGGCCAAGGTGGAACTGCAAATACAGGAAGTAGTGGAGGTCGTGGAGGGAATGGAGGTGGATGTATCGTTCTTGCAGCACGCGGGTTATTAAAATTTGGTGGTGTAATTGATATTTCAGCAACTGCTCCTCAAACTGGAGGGGCTGTCGTCCCAGCAAATCTCGGTTCTGCGGGGATAAACCCGGGAAACAACTGGCAGAATGGCGGAACAGGACTCGGTGGGCAACAAGGCATTTTTGGCCTCCTTTCTGGGTATTGTTCCTCTATCCCGGTTATGGGCGGAAATGGAGGTAATGGGGGAAGAGGTGGAGCCGGTGGTATAGGTGGATCAGGAGGTGCTAGTGGCTCATCAGGTGCCGGGGGTACCGGAGGTCGTGGAACACCCGGAATGGTTAAACTACATGGGACTATCGTTTTTGCAAGGACAGGATCGGTTGCTTGCAATAATTATACAACAGCAACCGATAATATATATAGAGGAAGATTTACTTTTATATCAAATATGGCGACACCCACATCTGAGTACCCTGCATTTTTGGATAATATTCTTTCAGGTAGTACAAGAAATCTTTCCGTATTACAAGCCCCGAGACCATATGACCCAACAGAAATGGGTTATCTCATACCTCAATTGGTAGGAGGTCCTGCGACCGGAGGATTTACAGAAAATAATTTTTGGAATAAGAATCTCGTAGTTACTCCCGGAAATGATTTGGTAGAACTTGTAGTTTTAGAGGGGAGTAATTCCATATTTAATCAAGCAAAACAAATATTTATTGTTAATAATGGAGGTGCAGATGCTTATGAAGTTGTTCTTAATGTAAGCGGAGAAAACCCATACATGATAGGGACAATACCCAGCGGAGCCATATGGACGACAACAATACCCAATACAAGAACAGCCTCTATCAAAGTAGGAATGGATATTAACATTTCTCCTCTAACTACTGAAATTTACACCGGTGCGATATTAACATTAAATGCTCAAGTTCTCGGTGGAACTGGCACCAAGTCTTACCGTTGGTTAAAAAATGGCCAAGTGTTTGCAATCACCAGCACACCATCCTTAGTAATTAACAACATAAACATGAACCATGCAGGCACATACACTGTTGAGGTAACCGATAGTACCCACACAAAAAGCAGTAACAATTCTGCTTTTGTGAAAGTCTACCCACCTATTTCTGTGATACAAGAGAATCTCAGTGGAACATATGCCAAAGGAGATAGAGTTGTCCTATCCGTTGAGGCTACAGGCGGAAAAGGAAGTTTACATTATATCTGGAAAAAGAATGGAATAAATTTGTCCGTTCCAGATATACCCTATCTTTTACTTTCACCTGCTACGGCAAATGACAATGGCATATATACCGTTGAGATTTATGATGAGATTGGAAATCCTCCATATGGTCGCATTACAGTGGGAGGAGTCAGTGAGGTATTTGTTTCAAATGATTTGAGTGTACAGGGTCCCTGTTCGGCTTGGGTGTATGAGGGGACTTCTGCTATCTCGCTCGTAGTGACTCCTTCTGGAGGAGTTCCCGGGTATAATTATCAATGGTTTAAGGATATAGACAATAATGGAGAATTGAACCCAGGCGAAGCATTAGCCAACTCATCCAAATATGACGGTGTGAATGAAGATACTCTGGAAATATATAACCTTTCATTAGATGACATCGGCGTGTATCGTTGTCTTGTCACAGATAATAATGGAACAGGGATAACCGTTGTTTCGAGTCCAGGTTATATGCATGTGCTGGAAGCCTTAACGATTACGGCACATCCTCAATCTGCAGGTCGGCATGTAGGACAATCTGTGGTCTTCCGAGTAGAGATTTCGGGGGGAATCCTTCCTCTACAGTATAAATGGTATGGTGTTAATCGTGGAGAATTAGACTCTTATTTATATCCCTTAGGGTCAGAACTTCTACTACAAAATCTAACCGAGGCGGATGAGGATGTATACTATGTTGAAATAAGCGATGCCGGATACCAAACAGTGACTTCAAATCAAGCACAACTGGTCATTGTTGATAATCCATTGGAAATAATATTACATCCTGTTGGAATACATGCTTATATCGACGAATTTAATGACTACACTCTTTCTGTCATGGCTGAAGGTGGATATGGGACTATTCAATATCTATGGTTATTAAACGGAGAACCCGCCCCAGGCGTCAACAATCAACCTGACTACATCATCTCTCCTTTGAGCACAGAGTTCTCCGGAATTTACACATGTCAGGTATGGGATGAAGTTCCTGATAATATTCTACTATCTAATGAAGCCGATGTCCTAATAGGGGAACATATGAACATCGTGAGAGACTTAGAACGACAAGTACTTGCCCCATACGATAAAGAACTTACCCTATCTGTATTAGTTTCTGGTGGATTAAACGAGTTAAATTATCAGTGGTACTTTATTGGTGAAAACGGAACTGTTGAGGTAGGGAATGATACAAATGCTCTCGAAGTGGGATTCCCAACAAGTGAAGATGATGGATATTATTATGTGAGAATATCGGATGAAAAAGAAGTTCTCTTTTCTGAAATGAGTAGAGTATATGTTGGCGAAGATTTGGCTATCGTTCGTGATCCCTTGGATCTCCTCTTATATTTAGACGAAGCAGAGTATTTTGAATTAGATGTAGAAACCACAGACGGCTTTGGAATAAAAGAATACGCATGGTTTAAGAACGGGGATCTACTGGTAGATTACAATACTTCACGCGTTTATGTTTCTCCAACATTAAGTGAATCCCTATCGGGAAATTATCATGTAGAAGTGCGTGATGTAAAAGATAATGTTATTTCGAATATGGCTCGTGTTCTGATTGGACCACGGCTGTTAATAACTCAACAGCCTGAAGGTGGTTCTATCGTTGAGGAAAGCAACTGGACTTTTGTTGTCGAGGTTACAGGTGGACTCGGAGATGTGAATTATCAATGGAGGTATCAACCTAACGGAAGTAGTGAAATTTATAACATTGGCGATAATTCACCTACTTTAACTATCGAAAGGGCCTCTGTAGAAGATAGTGGAATTTACTGGGTTGAAGTAAGTGATGATAAATCTTCCCTTGAATCGAATCATTGCTTATTAACAGTATCAAAAGGCATCCCTGCTTATAATATTATGTCTCTATGTATTTTTGTACTATCCATTGCCGTAATTGCTTGCATACTGCTGTGTCGGAAAAGAGCAAAGCAAAATTAAAAATCATAATAAGTGATTCTGTTCATTGTAATTTTTGGAAGGACTCGAAAGAGTCCTTCCTTATTTTTATTGGTAATGATTTAGATAATTTTGTCTTGAATTTTGGTTAAATATCGTCAAATTGGACCAACGAGAAAACAGGTACCGGTTGGAGCACATCTCTCCCTTTTAACACGGGTAGTTCAACAACAAAACCTGCCTCAATAGGTATCGCCTCTAATTGTTGAATTAATTTTATAACAGCCGAGACAGTACCTCCTGTTGCAAGAAGGTCATCAATAATAATAACTCTCTGGCTCTCTTTAAGGGAATCGGTATGCATCTCTATGGTGTCCCAACCATATTCTAATGCAAAACTCTCACTAATCTTTTCTGCGGGAAGTTTTCCTTTTTTTCTTGCTAAAACTAATGGACATTTCAAGGAATGAGCAATAACAGAACCAAAAATAAAACCTCTTGATTCAACGGCCACAATTGCATCAATACCCATAGATTTGTAACGCTCAATGAAACAGTTGAGGGCATACTGAAATGCCGGAGGGTTAAGAAGGAGCGTTGTAATATCCTTGAATTGAATTCCGGGTTTGGGAAAGTCGGAGACATTTCGAATAATGTTTTTCAAATCCATTGTCTTCTTCCCTTAATGTGTTTTGTTAAAAAAGTTCTTTATGCTCTTCTACATATTGACGGAGAAATTTTAAGGCTAACCGTTCCAGTTGTCGGACTCGTTCTCGTGTCATATTTAGAGCTTTGCCTGTCTCTGCTAATGTATAAGGTCTTCCGTCGATAAGCCCATAACGATAACGGATAATTTTCGCCTCGGTTTCGGGTAAAAGGTTGATAAGGAACTCCAGGTCGTGTTCTTTTTCTATATCTTGAGCAAAACTTTCTGTTCTCAATGCCGGATTTACTTTTCCACCCGTGCGTGTGTCTCCATTCTCTTCGATATTCTGGACAAAATCGAAAGACATTACAGAATCGAGATATACCTGAAGTTGTTCTGCTTCATCCACGGATACACCTAAGATTTTTGACATATCCTGTACGGTGGGATGTAAACCTTTTTTTGTATAATGCTCTTCCAATATTTTGCGATACCTTGCCAAATTTTCATTTAAATACACAGGGACACGAACGGTTCTACTTTGATTGGAAAGTGCCCTTGTAATTGCTTGGCGAACCCACCAGGTAGCATAGGTTGAAAATTTTGTTCCCCTTCGAGGGTCAAAATTTTCAACGGCTTTCATCAAACCGAGGTTTCCTTCCTCTATCAAGTCCAAAAGAGAAACTCCATAATAAATATATTTTTTTGCAATACTCACCACAAGTCGTAAATTAGATAAGATTAGTTTTCGCCGTGCTTTTCCATCTCCTTTAAGAATACGGAAAGCTAATCTTCTCTCTTCTTCTGCACTTAGAAGAGGAATTTTTGAAATCTCTGCAATATATGTATATAACCCTCTTTCTAAAAAGGGATTTTTAATTAAACTTGTATCTTCCACTTCTTTCTACCCTTTATAAATTTCTCTTTTACTTGCATAAGGGAGACTCTTTAATAGTATACATATTTTTAATATAAATTAAAAATGGAACTTCATTTTATACATCGTCATTTTTGTTTCCAGCCTTTATATGTTGCTATAAACTAAATACATTTTATATGCTCAAATATTCCATTTAATTTATTATTTTTTTCGTTTCTTTGTCTTTTCTTTTTTCCCAGTAGGATACAGGTAATAATTTTTTGTATAGACATGAAGTTTGATATAAAATTGTTTATAATTGTGGTAAAAAGTAAAGGAGATAATACATGAAGAAGATAAAATGTCCAATAGTTGTTTTCTTTTTGATTGTTTTTCTGTATTCTGAATCCTATATTTATTCACAGCCCTCGGCCATCCCAAAATTTTCAAAAAAAGCAAAACTTCTCTTCCCGAATAGTGATTTTGAATATGGTAATCTGTATAATTGGCGTGCTTTTGGAAAGGCCTTTTTAAATCAACCTACTTTGGGGGATAATATATTTGCAAGAGAATCTCCTAAATCAGCCCTTCCTCAATGTTCATGGTGGGTCGGTTCTTATGAAAATTATCAGGGTTTACCGGGTCAAAATCCCGGAGACGCCCAAAAGAATGACGCGGTCGGAGAATTAGTATCAAGAACATTTATGATTGAAACCCCATATATTGGTTTTCTTATAAGTGGAGGTTCAAAGAAAACGACAGCAATTCGACTAATTGTAAATGGAGAGATTGTTCGAGAAACAACGGGACAAAATCATCCTCTTATGACACGGGAGTTCTGGGATGTAAAGGAGTATTTAAATCAGCCTGCAGTAATTTCCATTATCGACAAAGATAAGGGAATGTGGGGTTGTATCAATGCTGATGATTTTCGAGGATACTCGGTACCCGATAATATGTTATTGTTTCCTAATAGTGATTTCGAAATGGGAAATCTCAACCACTGGAAAGCTCAGGGCTCCGCTTTTGAAAGACAACCTACATTAGGAGATAATCCTTCTGTCCGAGAATATGGTAAACATTCGAATCACCAAGGGAAGTATTGGATAGGGACTTATGAATTATATCAAGGGAAACCGGGTGAAAAACCGGGTATGGTGCGAAAAGATGTGGCTTTTGGTACTTTGCGATCAGAACCTTTCAAAATACGCGGTTATGCTATCCGTTTTCTATTAGGTGGAGGGAAGGGCTCGGGATTGGAGGTTCGTCTTTATGTTGATGGCAAAGTAGTAATGACAGCCAAAAATGCAGAGAATAAAGAGGATATGAAATCTGTAATATGGACTGTTTCTAAATATAAGGGGAAGGACGCAGAAATAGAAATCATCGACGACAGCATGGATGCCTGGGGACATATTAATGTGGATGATTTCAGATATGTTCGACTGTTAGACGATATATAATTTTTTAATGGTGTGAAAAACAGCGTTCGCCGGTAAATAACATAGATGCACCGGCCCTGTTTGCTGTTTCGATTACATCATAATCGCTTACGCTACCTCCGGGTTGAAGAAATGCTTTAACACCTACACGGATAGCCGTTTCTACTGCATCCGGGAATGGGAAAAAACCATCTGAGGCAAGGACAGCCCCTTCGAGGGTTTCTTCTCCTTTATATTTCTTCTGTGCTTTTTCAATAGCCTGCTCAACGGCTCCGACACGGTCTTGTTGTCCTGTACCAACGGCAAGTGTCTGTCCATTTTTTACGATTACAACTCCATTCGAACGAACATGAATGTTCACATACCATGCAAATAACAAGTCCTCTAATTCTCTTTGTGAGGGGGTAATGGTACTCTCGATTTTGCCTTTTTTGGAATGTTCTGCACGGGCTTTTATAAAGTCTGCGGGACTCTTTATTTTTGTCAAATAAGGTTGTGCTAACACGATACTTCCATCATCAAATACTTTCATTTCCCAGGCATAAATATCGTCACCAATATATTTCGGCAGTCGGTCTAATGGAGGAACTTTAATAATGCGTATTTCCTTATTCCGTTTGTACTTTTCGGAATTGTTTAAAACAGATAATGCTGTGCTTGTGAAACTGGGTGCCGAAACTCCTTCGATAACGGTTTGCATAATTTCTTCAGCAGTTGCTTCGTCTACCTCTGTATTAAAAGCAACAACTCCGCCGAATGCTGCTTGAGGGTCTGCATCACGAGCCCGACGATACACATCTGCAAGAGTCTGCCCTTCTTGTTGGATAGCAACACCGGAAGGATTACAATGTTTCATCACTGCACACGCAGGTTTGTTTAAAAATTTCAAAATGCCAAAGGCATGATGAAGGTCTTCTAAATTAGTTTGAGACAAACCACTTTTCCCTGTCTTTAATATTTGATAAGCTCCTAAAAAGACCTTTTCTCCTTCAACCGGTCGATAAAAAGCAGAAGGCTGATGGGGGTTCGTTCCATATCGAAGGTCTTCTACTTTAATCCATTGTCTTCCCATAATTTCTATTGTTTCTGGGAATGACCCTTCGACTTTGGTTCTATACATTGCTTTTAGATCATTATTTTTAGGATCCTGACTCATAGTAAATACTCCCCAAGTTTGAAATTAGCACCATTTTAACATACACTCTTAAAATATGAAAAATTGACAACATTTCATAGAGGTTCGGGTATATGTCTCATTTGTTTTACTTTTTTATAGATTCCTCCACACCGAAAGAAGGAGAAATCATATTGCAAGGGGAAGAAGCTCATCATGCAATTCGTGTTGTCAGGGTGAAAATTGGGGAACCTATTGGTTTTATCGATGGTGCCGGAAGTAAATGGTTTGGGGAAGTGGTTCATATTTCCAAGGACAAACTCATAGCAAAAATATTGCAGTATCAGTATATTGCAAGAGAGGGACCTCGTCTCTCTCTTTTTTTAGGTTGGCTGCATCGTGATAGTGCAATCGAAACTATTATAAACTATGGAACTGAATTGGGGGTTTCTGAATTCCATTTTTTTCAGGCAGAACACTCTACACGCCCCATCCGTTTTTCGGAAAAAGTGAAAAAATGGATGGTTCAAGCATGCAAGACAACAGGAAGGGAATGGCTCCCTGTGTTAAATGGGTATAAAAATTTAGAAACAGCCCTCGCGGATTTTCATGGAACTCTTTTAGCTGCAGTCATCCAGTCTCATGCAATCTCTATTCAACAAATAACAGATGTGTCTAACTGTGGCCTTATTATCGGACCAGAAGGAGATTTATCGGAACAAGAATTGAGTATTGCAAGGGAACATGGAGCCATTTCTGTACATTTAGGTCCAAATATCTATCGGACAGAGTTATCTGCATTGTTAGGTGCGGTTCTCATTATGCAAAAACAAAAACGATTTGATAATCCACCGAACAAGTTTTTTATTTGACCAATAATGTATGTTTTTAGCAAAATAAAAAGAACATTGAGAACATGGAGATATAGATATGAGTGAAGATTGTCTTTTTTGTAAGATAGCACGGAAGGAGATTCCTTCTACAGAGGTCTATTCAGATGAAGAGTTTTATGCTTTTCGAGATATACATCCTGCAGCACCTGTGCATGTATTGTTAATTCCCCGAAAACATATTGCCCGCATAACAGATGTGAATGAGGAGGATACAGCCTTGCTGGGGAGGATGCTACTTCGTGCTAATGATATTGCAAAAAAGGAGGGAATCGCAGAACCCGGATTCCGTTATGTTTTAAGTTGTAATGCGCAGGGTGGACAACTTATTTTCCATATTCACTTACACATATTAGGCGGTAGAGATTTGGGTTGGCCCCCCGGATAATCACAAGTAGAAGGATAATGATGTATATTGATGTTGACACAAAACTTTGTGCGGTGATAGGACATCCTGTTCGACATTCTTTATCTCCGACAATCCACAATGCGGGATTTCAAAGTTTAGGACTTAATTATGTGTATCTCGCTTTTGATATAACGGATGTGGAGTCTTGTCTTCGGGGAATGCGTGCAATGGATAATTTTCGAGGAATCAGTGTAACGATTCCCCATAAAGAGACGGTTATTCCTTTTCTTGACGAAATTGACGAAATCGCAAAAAAAATAGGGAGTGTAAATACCATCACACACGAAGGAGATAAACTGATTGGGACTGTTACCGATGGGATAGGGACTTTGAATGCTTTTATGCGGGCAGGGATTGACTTAACGAATAAAAGGATTCTATTTCTGGGAGCAGGTGGGGCGGTTCGTGCTGTTGCATTCACTTTTGCAGAGAAAACTCGACCTCAGCAAATAACGATACTGGGAAGAACGCCTTCTCGACTGGAACGATTGATGGAGGATTTAAAAAAAGCCTATCCCTATCTCCAGTTTCGTGAGGGGTACTTACATGAAGATTTTGAAGAAGATATAAGGACTCATGACATTATTATACAGGGAACACCTGCTGGTATGTCCGGACATTCTGAAGATAAATTTCATTTTCCATATCATTTATTAACCCCACAACACATAGTAATGGACATGATATATAGACCTTTATATACGGATCTCTTGCTAAATGCCCGGAGAAAAGGTTGTAAAATAATCACAGGGATTGAAATGCTCCTGGAACAAGCGGGGTTGCAATTTGAAATATGGACGGGGTACCCCGCTCCTTTAGAAATCATGAGAAAATCTCTCGAAAAACTATTGAAATAGACTGCGGGATAGTGTATAGTTATAATTATAATAAAGGAGAATAATTTATGAGGGTGCAGTCTTTTATAGGTAAGGCGAGCGTGGAAGGGCTTCATCAAATGGACCACTTAATCAATGACTGGATTAAACGCACGCGCCCAAAAATACTACAAATTACACAATGTCCTTGTTCTACAACGAGACATGATGGTAGGGACCAGGAAACAATTATAGTGGTAACAATTTTATATCAGGAAAGCGAGGTCTAAGGAATAAATGTCATTTTATTATTAGAGAAATGATTCTTTACATCATTTATCCATTCGGCGGGGTAACATTTTTTGGTCTAATTGGAAATAGACAAATGTAAAATATCATAATATTACAGTTATCAATTTATAATTCCACAATAAAGATAAACTTATGCAAAAGGGACAAGTTATGGATTTTGATAAATATTTTAATATTGAAACAATTATTCCTTTATTAGAACCTAAATCAAAGCAAGATGTTCTCTCTACATTAGTCGAAGTAATAAAGAAAGAGA
Organism: uncultured bacterium; assembly: GCA_937124615.1. Taxonomy (GTDB): domain Bacteria; phylum Hydrogenedentota; class Hydrogenedentia; order Hydrogenedentales; family Hydrogenedentaceae; genus Hydrogenedens. Next base: position 3,133 of record CAKZKR010000024.1, on the reverse strand, counting down.
ATAAGATACCTGAAGGAGAAGATATCCTTTCTGCAATAATAGAGCGAGAGTCAATTGATAGCACAGGCGTTGGAAATGGTCTGGCTTTACCCCATGCAAGGATTCGAGATTTGAAAAAGATCATTACAGCAGTGGCACGGATCCCCGGAGGGGTTGACTTTGTTGCTCAGGACCGCAATCCTGTATTCCTTACGATTATGATATGTTATCCTCCTACTCTAAGTCATGTTTATCTAAGTTTGTTAGCAAGTATATCTAAAGTTTTTCAGAAAAAAGAAAATCTTCAGGCAATGATAAAACAAACGACAGCGAAGGCCATTTATGAAAAATTATTGGAATTATTGAACAAACTTGATGAACATACAAAACCGACTTCTGTAAAAAAGAAGATATCTATTGGTGACAGAGAGCATGCATCCTCATCGACTATCTCAGAAATTCATTTACTCATACGCTTACAACTTCATGATGAAGAATTAAAAGGCAATCCAAAAGGAAAAAAACAAATTCAACAAAAAATTGATAATCTGAGATCTTTGATTTCCACGAAAACACTCGGACATTATGACCAATTGAAGGAAAAGAGACCTCCTGCAGTTGTACCTATAGAGGGCGATAGATGTCACGGGTGTTATATGGCATTACATACAGATTTTGTCCAAAATGTTCGACAGGAACAAGATAATTTATACATGTGTCCTAATTGCAAACGGTATGTTTATTGGATTTAACAAACAAGAACCCTGTTAAACATGGATAGAAAAAAGATTGAACAACATATCGTTAATTCTCTCCTTTTCCAGGGTTTGTTTCCGGAAGAGATAAGGAAATTTATTGAACAGGGACTTATAGTACATTTTCAAAAAAATGAGGTCGTGTTTTATCAGGGAAATATGGGGAGTCAGGTATATCTTATCCTTCAGGGAACTATAGGTATTTATCAAGGGGAAAAAGCGATTGTTTATCTGGGTGAGGGGGAAATTTTTGGGGAGATGGCCTTAATAACAAAACAACCTCGGTCCGCTACAGCAATAGCAATTGAAGATTCCTCTCTATTCGTGTTTAGTGAGACAACTTTTGAAAAATTGCTTACAAAAAAAACTGCGGTCCGTCTGCTTCTGAATCTCGTTCATATCCTTTGTGAACGATTGAAAAATACAACTCAGGTAATAAGAACATAATATTTGTTAAACAGGTTTAACCTTATTCTTCTGAGAATTTGTAAGTTTTCCTTTTCTTTGTTATTATTTCTTGCAATGCATAATTATCATAATCAGATAAAGGATTGTATATGCTGACTCATTTTACATTTCTTGATGCGGGAATTGTAGGTTTCTATCTACTATTAACAATTATCGCTGGACTGGCGGTCCGGAAGTATGTTGGTAAAGTTGAACATTATCTTGTTGCCGGGCGAGAAATGAACCTTTATTTGGGTATCGCTTCGTTGGCCGCAACAGAGTTTGGAATTGTTACCTGTATGTATACCGCACAAAACGGTTTTAAGATGGGTTTTGCAGGAGCAACTCCCGGTATACTTCAAACAATTGCTATGCTTGTAGTAGGGATTACCGGATTCTGTATCAAACCTTTACGCGATGCAGGCGTTATGACAATTCCAGAACTTTTTGAAAGACGTTTTGGACCCACTGTTCGTTGGTTAGCGGGTGTGGTTATTGTTCTCGGAGGATTATTAAACATGGGTGTGTTCTTACGGACGGGAGGTGAGTTTTTACTTCTCACCGCCGGATTTAATCCGGAGGCTTTTGCCCAATCTTATAAACTCGAAATCATGATGACAATTCTACTTGTTATCGTTGCACTTTACACAGTGCTTGGGGGAATGCTTTCCGTTCTTGTAACAGATTTTCTCCAGTTTATTATCATGAGTCTAAGTATGCTGGTGGTTACGGTTTTGATTTTTATTAAGATAGGTTGGTCCCCATTGGTTGAAGCGGTACAAAAACATCATGGTCCTGCGGGGTTTAACCCCTTCTTAATGGAACGCGGATGGGAATTTGTTCTGTTTAATTTGTGCTTGCAGTTTGCTGTTGTATTAACATGGCAAGCCGTAATTCAGCGTATTCTTTCTGCCAAAAGTACAAAGACAGGGAAACAAATTTATATACACACAAGTTTCTTCTTTACAGCACGATTTCTTATTCCCGGACTTTGGGGAATTGCAGCTCTGGCTACACTGACTCCGGAACAGATTGGCGGGAATACTTTATATGCGATGCCTAAATTTTTAAGTATCTTTATTCCAACAGGATTGATGGGTATTCTTATAGCGGGAATGCTTGCGGCGGACATGTCTACGGATTCAGCATATATGCTGACCTGGGGAGGTGTTATTTATAATGATATTCTGGCTCCTTTCCGTAAAAAGAAACAATGGACGGAAGAAAAAGGTGTGCTTATAAATCGGTTTATTGTCGCCTGTATTGGGTTGTTTTTGTTGTTTTATGGGTTGTGGTATCCCCTAAAAGGGAATTTGTGGGATTATCTGGGAGTAACAGGGACGATATACTTATCCAGCATGTCCGTTTTGTTGATTGCTTGTTGTTACTGGAAAGACGCAAATAGTTGGGGGGCCATTGGAGCGATTTTATGTGGGGCTATTTTCCCTATCGGTTTTCTGGTATTGCAACAACTCCCGGCAACTTCGGAATGGGCACAACATATAGGTCCCTATAAATCAGGACTCGCCTCTTATTTAATCTCTGGAGTAGCAATGGTTATTGGGTCATTATTAAAAAAATACACGGTTTTAAATAACACAGCAGGAGTGAATTCATGAAAATATTCTGGTTATTGGTCGCTATATTTTGCATTGTGTGGTATTTCTCCATGACTTTTTATGTAGGAATACGAGGTTTCTTTGACATCCAGGAGATGTTAAGAGCCCTCAAATCGGATAAACACCAACTATATTCTACCCGAGAAGATAATCAATCCTGAATATGGGATATTTTTATGTCTAAAAGTGAGCAAGTTCAATAATGGGGATGGGCGTTTTCCACTTACCGTGGGGCAAATCTGGAAACTTCATCTTTTTCCCACCGGCAGAAGCAGACTCCTCTGATAGAGGAATAATTGCAGACCATGTAGCGGAGTCATATACAATCGGTAG
>CAKZKR010000023.1 GCA_937124615.1 uncultured bacterium | reverse complement strand
AAAAAAATATATTAATTTATATCACTTTTGGGTTTAAATTTCAAATTTTCCAGAGTTTACTTTGTTAATTAACAAATGAACTTTCTTCTGGATAAAAGGCACCACTTCTTTTAGGAACCATTGATTTTTCTTTAACCAGAGATTATTCCGAAATGAGGGATGTGGACAGACAATTATTGGAGGATAATATGTTTTCCATGCCATAACAGTTTCGGTTAGAGTAGGAGGTAATTGTTTTTCTAAAAACAAGTTATGAGCATAGCGACCCACCAGCAGGATAAGTTCAAAATAGGATGTTAACGGAAGCAATTTGCTCCACCATAAATAAACACATTCCTTTCGAGGAGGCAAATCTCCACCATGTGTATCCCGACCGGGATAACAAAAACCTGTTGGTAGGATTGTAAAATATCGTGTGTCATAGAATTGTTCACGAGAAACCTGTAACCAGGAGCGAAGTTTATCTCCACTGGGGTCATTCCATGGCAATCCCGTTTTGTGCACTTTTAGACCGGGGGCCTGTCCGACAATGAGTATTGGAGCTTTCTGATTGCCAACAAGGAAAACGGGGTTGGCACCGAGGGGCAGTTCTTTATCACAATGTCGGCATTTCTTTATTTCCTGGACAAGTTTTTGAACTTTTTTCTCAGGCAAATCCATAAAATTCTGGGTTGCTAACTAAATAATGCGTCAAGAAAGGCGTTTGGTTCAAAAGGTTGCAAATCTTCAACTCCTTCACCAACACCGATCAGTTTTATAGGAATGTTTAACTCCTTTTGAATTCCAAATATCATACCTCCTTTTGCTGTGCCGTCTAACTTCGTAAGTACAATTCCAGTAATGTTTAAGGCATCAGTAAAGATGCGTGCTTGTTGAAAAGCATTCTGTCCTGTGGTAGCATCTAATACTAATAATACTTCATGAGGTGCTTCGGGCATCCGTTTTTTTATTACGCGGTAGACTTTTTTCAATTCTTCCATTAGATTTACTTTGGTATGTAGTCGTCCTGCAGTATCGATAATAACATTGTGAGCCTTTCGCGCAATACCTGCATCAACAGCATCATAAGCCACTGCGGCCGGGTCCGCTCCTTCTTGATGTCGAATTAAATCTGCACCACTCCGCTGACTCCATATTTCTAATTGCTCCCCTGCAGCTGCACGAAAGGTATCGCCTGCGGCAAGAATTACTTTTTTGTTTTCTTTAACCAATTGAGCTGAAATCTTACCAGCAGTAGTTGTTTTTCCAGACCCGTTTACTCCTACAATTAAAGTTACATGAGGTGGGGGTTCCGCATTCCATTTAATTTCATGTTCGCCTGTTTTTAATATTTCAAACATAATATTTTTTAACAGGGGCATAATTTGTTCTACTTCTGTAATTCCTTGTTTTTTTACTTCTTCCTTGAGCCGTTCTATTAAAAACAAACTTGTATTGACCCCCAAATCTGCTTCAATAAGCAGTTCCTCCAGGGAGGTATAAACATCTTCACTTATTTTGGGATATAACGAAAATAGATTTTTTATACCATCCGTAAGAGCGGTTCTTGTCTTTTGTAATTTTTGTTTAAGGTTCGAAAAAATCTTAAACATGAAACCTTCCTTCGTTCGTTATGAGACTTAATGATAAATAGTATTGTAGATTGAGAATTATAGAGAAGTGAACAGATTAAGGCAACTTGAATGCATAGAAACCAAAATTTTCATTGGTTAAATCGGTTCCACCATATCCCTCATATTTTCCATCTTCTCTCTTGGAGACGATTCCGGATGCAGAGCCTTTCTGTCCTTTCCACTCACACGCGGTACGGTCCCAGTAAGCCACTAACCGCTGTTCTTGTTTCTGAGCAATACCCCTCACCTGTGCTCCATTATCAAGCAATGCAGTAAACAAATAATCATCTCCCCTGTTCTTTACCATAGCTTTACCTACAGGTACGATGTTATCTTCTTTATCACGAATAGCAATAACAAAAATTCCTTCCGGACTTTCTGCGTTTATTGGTCGCTGGATTACACTGTATATCTGATTGCTTGCTAATACCTGCATCTTCAAATCTTCTACCATTACAGATAACTGTTTGCCTATCTCTCCTGTCCATGGATTTGTTGCGGAATAGTCACTACTACTAACCAACCAGAGCATGATTCTATCGGCGTTAATACCTGCAAAAATAATTAACACGGTTCCGATAACAGCAATAATCCCTAATACAATTTTCCGGGGACTGGGCAATTCCTCTCCTCCACGCAACTGCTCCTCTGCTTGGAGTCTTAATCTTCGCTGGTCTCGCAGATTATTACCGCAAGTCCTGCAAATTAATGTCCCTTCCGGATTAACCGTTCCGCATTGTACACATACCGCATCTGCATCTATTTTAGAACCGGGCGAAACATTATAGTCCTGTAATGTTCTTCTCATGAAATTTATACCTTATAGATTTCGCCTAATGTTTTTTTCTGAATATACAATACTATAGCCTTTTATACTAAATATCATTTTTTTTTATTATTTATAACGAGTATAATATTTTTTATATTTTCCTACTTTTGTCATGTGTTTTTCAATAAAAGAAAGGTATTTTTATGAAAAAATTTTTTCTCTTCTTATCCTTAATTCTATGTATGTCTATTACTTTCAAGGTATTTTCTGATGATGAGGGAACTACCTATGCGGAACGGTTGGGCTGGGAAAAAGGTAGTCGTGTAGTGATTTTTCATATTGACGATGTAGGTCTATGTCTTGGAGCCAACATGGGAACCATAGAGGCGTTTACCAAAGGCGTCGCAAACTCATGTAGTATTATGATGCCTTGTGGATGGGTGGAACAATTTGTAAAAGAATGGAAGAAAAATCCGCATTGGGATGTAGGACTTCATCTAACATTAACTTCGGAATGGGATAATTACCGGTGGGGACCTGTTTCTGGTTTTCAACAAGTTCCGGGACTGGTTGATTCGTCGGGTTATATGTGGGGTGATGTTAAAGATGTTGTGTTAAATGCAAAACCTGAAGAAGTAGATAGAGAAATTCGTGCTCAATTGGCACTCGCGGAGAAAATAGGATTAAAGCCTACTCATTTAGATTCACACATGGGAACACTGTTTGCAAGTCTTAAATTTTTGGAGAAGTATATTAATTTAGGTATTGAAAAGCAAATTCCTGTTCTTTTTCCCGGGGGACACATGCAGTACTTACAGCGGGAGTTACCTATGCCGAGAGAAGTTGTTGATTCATGGGCAAAAAAAATCTGGGAAGGAGGATTACCTCTCGTTGATGATGTGTTAACTTTTACTTATGACTGGAAAACAGAAGATAAATTTGAACCAATGACAAAAGCCCTCCGAGAAATGAGACCCGGAATTACAGAGGTAATATTACATTGTGCGATACCGACGGAAGAATTCCCATTTTTTACTCAATCATCAGCCACGCGAAAAGGGGATTATTTGATAATGATTCATCCTGAATTTAAAAAGTTTTTAGAGGAGGAGAAGATCCTATTAACCACATGGCGTGAATTAATGGAAAGAAGGGCAAGGATAAAATAAATTATACAAGATGTATTTGTTCTGCTACTTCTTTTTTAAAGTGAGGAAAACTTTCTTCATAATTTCTTGTTGTACCAAAAAATATACTGGAAGACCCTAATATAAAGATATTCGCACCCAATCGGGCAAATCTTGCACAGTTTTTTATCGTAATATTTCCATCAATTTCTATATCCACAGGATATTGATGGTATTGTATCTTTCGTGAAAGTATTTGAACGCGTTCAAAGGATTGAGGAATTATCTTCTGCCCTGCATAGCCCGGGTCAACAGACATAATTAATACACGGTCAACTTCTGGAAGTAAATATTCCAGATCATCTAACGGGGTCATTGGATTAATGGCCACTCCCGAAGAAAGACCTAATTCACGAATCTTCTTTACTGCACGATGGATATGCCTGCAGGATTCAACATGCAGAGTAATTCCAGCACAGCCGATGTCTGCTAATCGTTCGATATATCGTTCTGGTCGTTCAATCATTAAATGAGCCCAACACGGTAAGGTACAACATCTTTTGGCCAGGGGTATAAAATCAAATCCCAATGTTAAATTCGGAACAAAAGTTCCATCCATAATGTCAAAATGAAGTTCATCAATGCCGACTTTCTGAACAGAGCGGAACTCTTCTTCCAATCTGCCAAGATTGAGACACATTACGGATGCAGAATATCTAATTTTATCTATATTTATTCTGTTTTGGTTCATATAGAGCGTTCTTTTATTTTTTATTTACTTTTAAGAATTTCAACACTTCATTAAAGTAGGGCATGGAAGGCTGTGCCCCAAATTTTGTACAGGCGAGTGCGCCAACCGCATTTGCAAATTGCAAAACCTGGGGCAGATCTGATTGTCCCCATGCAAAGGACAAGGCCGATGTAAAAGCATCTCCTGCTGCGGTCGTATCAACGGCGACAACTTTATAACCGGGACTATAAAATTCATTGTTCCCATCATAGTAATAACAACCACGGCTACCTAATTTTAGGACCACAGAGCGAGCACCCATCTGTAATAGTTTTTCTGCACACCATCGAAAGTCTTTTGATTTTACCGGCATTTTTCCTGTCAAGAATTCCGTCTCGGTTTCATTGGGAGATATGACATCAATATAGGGGAAAATTTGGGGAGAAATATTCCGCGGGGGTCCTGCATCTACAATGGTTATTAAACCATTCTTTTTTGCTTGTATAAGGGATGCTTCTATGGTTTCAGGTAACAATTCCAATTGGGTTAGAAACACATCCCCTTTCTGAAATATTTTTTCTTGTTTTATAACATCATCTGGTTTTAGTTCATGATTGGCTCCTGCTATTACAACAATACTATTTTTGCCCTCGTTATCTACAAAGATTAATGCTGTCCCTGAAAAGGTTTCTGAAGTTTCTTTTACTGTTTTTACGGATATCCCCTCGTTTTTAAAACCATTTTTCATACTTTTCCCGAAATAGTCTTTTCCTACACAGCAGATAAATTGTACCTGGGATCCTAATCTTGCAAGAGAAACGGCCTGATTGGCACCTTTACCCCCATACACAATGGAAAGAGATTCCCCTCTAAAAGATTCTCCTTCTTTCGGTAGACGGGGGACCTTAGCAACTATATCAACATTCGCACTACCGACAACAATAATTTTCCTTTTTTTGTTTTTTAGGTTCTCGATAAAACTTTTTATCATATTTGAATACTCTTAAAACTATTTTTTTAAGCCCCATGCATGAGCAAACGCTTCAAAGGAACGGTCATAAGTTTTTTCCGCTTCTGGAGGAAAACAACAACCGGGCAATTGTCGTTTTTTCAAATGGTACTGGAGGCATTCACAACATAATGCATGTCTCGAACAGCCCGGATAAGTGCATGTGCAAAAGGACTGATTCCGCCCTTGATTTTTGCATTCTTGTGCCATACAAAAATCTCCTCTGTTTTATGTGTTTTTTCTTTTTATATATTGTTCTTCATAGTATTTTTTGAATTCACCTTCTTTTATCTTTCGCCACCACCATTCATTTTCTTTATACCATTGCACTGTTTTCTGTATACCCTCCTCCCAAGACACCTGGGGATTCCAACCTAATGCACGGAGTTTATTGGAGTTCATGGAATATCGACGGTCGTGTCCGGGACGGTCCAGAACCCATTGTATTAATGATTCATCTTTGCCAGTAAGTTCAAGCACTTTCCTCGTAATTTCGATATTTTCTTTTTCAAATCCTGCAGAAATATTGTAAATTTCACCAGGTGTTCCTTTTTGCAGAACCGTATCAATTGCACGGCAATGGTCGTCAACATAAAGCCAATCGCGGATATTATGTTCTCCACCTTTGTATAAGGGTAGCGGTTTATTTTCGAGAGCATTTGTAATGAATAAAGATAGAACCTTTTCCGGATACTGATAAGGACCATAAGTATTACAGCCCCGGGTAATTAAAACAGGCAATTTAAAAGATTCGTAAAATGATCTACCCAAAAGTTCACCCCCTGCTTTGGACGCACTATAAGGGTTTCTTGGACAAATAATGTCTGTTTCTATAGCGGAGCCAACATCTCTACTGCCATAAACCTCATCCGTTGAAACTAAAAGAACCTTACCTACATTATTGTTTCTTGCGCTTATTAGTATTTGATATACCCCCTCTACATTTGTGCGAAGGAAATCTTTTGCTCCCATCAAACTACGGTCTACATGAGTTTCTGCTGCGAAATTAACAACCGCATCACAATCTTTTATGGATTGTTCCATTATATCCGCATCTGCAATATCACCCTGCACAAAAGTATATCGTTGAGTATCTATTGATTTTAAGTTATCAAGATTCCCTGCATAAGTTAGTTTATCCAGATTCACAATATGAATATCAGAATACCAATTTAGCATATTACGAATAAATGCAGACCCAATAAAACCGGCTCCACCTGTAACAAGAATTTTTCTCATTTATTATCCTCTCCCCTTCTATTTAAATAATGGAGTAAGGCTTCTCTCCATGATGGAATCGTCCATCCAATAGTTGTCATAATTTTCCGATTATCCATAGCAGAATACGCTGGCCGTTGTGCAGGAAGCACAAATTTAGTACGAGAACAAGGAATAATAGGAGTGGATATATTCAAATGTTCAAAACATGCTTTAATCCACTGATAACGGGAACATTCGCCCGAGTTGGTAGCATGGTATAAGCCGTACCGTTTTGTTTCCACAATTTTCATAGTCATTTGAGCAAGGTCCCATGTATAAGTAGGGGAGCCCATTTCATCATTGGAAACTTCTAACCTTTCCGCTGTTTGAGCACGGCTAATCATTTTTTCAATAAAATTATTTCCACCGGGTCCATACAACCACGCGGTCCTTAAAATGTAATACCTTGGATTGTAGTTTTCAACTGCTTTTTCTCCAGCCAGTTTAGAACGGCCATATACAGAAAGGGGATTGGGAATATCGTCTTCTCGATAGGGCTTTCTTTGCATTCCATCGAAGACATAATCGGTACTATAATAAACTACGGGGGCTCCCCACTGATTTGACAAATCTGCAATCCGACGAGCTCCTACTTCATTTACGAGAAAGGCTTTGTCAATTTCTCTCTCGGCTAAATCCACATTTGTATACGCAGAGGAATTAATTACCAGGTCAGGGGCAGGGTCATCTAATAATTTATAAATTTCGGGAGTGGTTACATCCAATTCGGGCAAATCGTAACCAACTACTTCACATCCTGCTTTTTGAAATAACTTAACAAGGTCTTTACCTAATTGACCTTTATGTCCAAAGATTACTATCCTCTGCATAATAACTCCAAAGAATGTGAGATGATATTTTAACAAATTTTATCAAAAAAACTAATAATTACGAAACAGATAACATTCTGTGAAAACCTTCACAGATCTTTATTCTTTTATACTACTTGTTATATCCGAAGACTCTCTCGGAACATATTCCATTCTCTCTTGAACACAGCGTAACCACCAGATTGTTGTCTTTAATTCTGTTGCCAGAGACGGCTCTTGAAAATAGAATTCTTCGCAGTGCTTTAGGGCCCTATCATATTCACCTTTTTCAGCTAATAGTTGTACGAGTAAAAAACGAGCAACACCTAAATCAGGTTGTTCTTTTAATAACTGTTGGAGTTCTGTAATGGCAGATGAATAATTTTCTTTTTCAAAAGCATTCCGTGCTTTTTTTAGCCTTTTCGGAATACCCCATAGTAGTTTTCTTCTTATATACTCCCTAATAACAGAGACCAACGGAGGGAGAGGAAGGATAAGATAAGTCCACCAAATTTTCTCTTCATATTCTCCTGCTACCTGTAACACAAGGAATACCGTGATAATACAAAATAGGACAAAACTCACCGCTGTACCCATGAGTAAAGATTTACGGTAGGGCTTTGAATGAAACCACATTGGACATATTTTTAGGGGAATGTATCCTTCTGTCTCTAAGAGTTTTTTTAACTCCGTTATTTTTACTAACAATTTTTCTAAAGTAGTCTGAATTTCAGGTTTTATCCAGAATGACATTTTCATTAGACGGGAACGATGATGAAAAATTAAACTAATCGCTGGATTTAATTTAGAAAAACGAGCAAAACCCAAAAAACCTATTATTAAAGTAAATAAGAATAATCCGACCAATGGCAGTATCCATAAAAGATCATACAAATAAAACAAAGGTTTATATATAAACCATAGGCTTAATGGCAAACATAACAGGAAGGCTAACATAAGTCCAAGGATACCTTCCCACAACTTTCTGTAATTGCGATATTTCTCTTTTTCAATATCTACCACTTCCACAGGGACATACAGGGAATATTTTGATACCCAACTCTCCTTATGTATTACAAGTATAGAACCTTTTAATTCAAGACAGACTTTTCCGGGTTGATTTACCCGAGTCAAATTTACTAAATATAAAGGATTTGACATATTATATCTTTCAAACTGTTTATTGAATATATATATATTATACTTTTTTTGTAACACACATTAGGAACAGAACAAACTTATAAAGGATAGGATATGACCATAAAAAAGAAAAAAAGATTCTTAATTATTACAGGAGGTACATTACTTGTATTTTCCTTTTCAATAATTTTCTTGTTTACCTCGTGTTATGCGGGTTATTCAAAAATAACTGTTGATGGAAAAGTTCGTTATTACCGATTACATACTCCTCCTAATTTAGATTCTTCTGTTCCGGTGCCTCTCCTGCTTGCCCTTCACCAATTTAGTGATACTGCACGGGGTATGGAGAGGCTGACAAGGTTCAATCAATTAGCAGACAAAGAAAAATTTATTGTGGTTTATCCTCAGGGAAGATGGAGGATTTGGAAAACAGAACCATTACCGAATGAAGACACCCGATTTCTTGAAGTACTTATTGATGATATAACATCCCGATATCCTGTCCATCCTGATAAAATTTTTGCTACAGGGGCTTCCGCAGGGGGCATGATGATACAGGCTTTTGCATGTTATTCGGAACGATTTGCAGGAATTGCCCCTGTTATGGGAAGTATGACGAGAAATTATGCAGAACAAAGAAAACCTAAAAAGAATATCCCTGTTTTAACCATGCATGGGACAGCAGACCCTGTGGTGCCTTACGATGGAGGAGAGACAAATGCAGGTCCCGGTAGACGACCCGTCTTTTTATCCGCTGAAGAAAATGCAGATTGGTGGGCCAAGCAATATGGCTGTGTGGACAAATCTATCGTTACTACAATTCCTGATAGTAATCCTGAAGATACCTTTTCAACAGAGGTCATGAGATATGATTGTGTCCCCCCGGTTTATCTATATAAGATTAATGGGGGTGGACATACATGGCCAGGTACTAAAAATTTTTATCCCAAATTTATTGTGGGACCAACAGCCCCTGAACCCGATGCATCGAAAATTATCTGGAACTTCTTTAAAGAAAATGCAAAATAAACTCAATTGAAATTATAACAAGTTTTGGTTTAATTTATAGAGATAAAGCATTTCCTGAGAAAAGAAAGACCTATCATGATTTCTGCGATTGTCCTTACTGCTGGCCGTGGAGAAGGAATTTTTCCGTTCTCAACGGTTCGAAATAAATCGGCGTTACCCGTGTTAAACACGCCTATAATTCGTCGTCTTGTACTACAACTTAAAAAAGCAGGAATTGATGATATTACGATTGTTACAGGATACCATGAACAGAGCCTTCGACATGCTTTGCAGGGTGTAGAAAAAATATCTTTTGTAAAAACTGAAGAAGGCTACAATCCAGCAGACATAATCCGTTCCCTCCTGAAATCCTCTTCTTCGCCTGAAACTTTAATATTTTATGGTGATATTGTAACTACAAAGGAAAATGTCTCTCATTTCGTAAATACACATATTGAGCAAGGAAATGAGATTTCCATAATGTCATCTCAACAAAAACCGTTCCCTTTACATGCTCTATTTTTAGAGAGAGATGCAAACGGTGAATTAAAACATTTGCTCTTTGATAGGGACACTTCGAATTACTGGTTTTGTGGAATTCTTATAGGCAAAACACAGTCACTAACAGGATATTTTGATATTGAACCGGGAATCTTGCAATCCGCTCCACTCGGATCCATGCCACCTCTTGAAGGGAACCTTCTCTCTACCCTCGATACAATGTTAGAAAAGAAATGTAAAATATCATGTATCCCTGCAACAGATTTTGTAATCGATGTTGACCATCCCTGGGACTTAATTGAAGCAAATCAAAGGGCCTTATCGGATGTATTCAATAAAATGGATTCTTCTATAATTGAAACATCTGCTGTTATAAGCGATGGAGCCGATATTTACAATAATGCTAAATTATGGGTACAAGAGGGAGGAATAATCGAGAAAGGGACGATTATAAGAGGAAACCTTTTTCTTGGGATGAACAGTCGTATAGATACAGGTGCATTTCTTGAAGAAAATATTTTTGTAGATTCAAATACACATATTTCCGAATATGCAAAAATTCATAAGAATTCGATTGTAGGGAAACATAATCGAATCCTGCATAATGCGGAGTTCTTTGGACTTACATTAGATACTGTTTTTATGGTTCATTCTTGCTGTATATCCGGCATGATAGGTTCACATGTTGATATCGGAGCAGGGACCATTAGTGCTACATGGAGATTTGATGATAGAATAAAAGAAGTTCGCTGTAAACAACGCCATGAAGTCCCGCCTTATCATGGTAATTTAACATACCTCGGGGACTATTGCCGAACAGGAGTAAATGTTATGTTTATGCCGGGAGTGCGTATCGGTTCGTATTCGTGCGTTGGACCCGGTGTTATTGTTGATAATGATATTCACTCACACTCTCTCGTTATTCAACAACAGCAGTTGGAAATAAAACCATGGGGACCGGATCGGTATCCCTAAAAACAAAAATATATTTTAGATGAGTAAAGGAAATATACAATGGAACCCAAAAACATACGTGGTATTATTTGTGCCAACTTAACCCCATTTACCAAAGGGGGTAAGGATATTGACCATCCTAAGTTACACAAATTAATTCATTTCTTACAGGAAAAAGGAATACATGGTTTGTTTGTAGGAGGAACAACCGGAGAAGGGCTTGTAATGTCTATCGAGGAAAGAAAAGAAGTATTGGAGAGTGTATTAAAATGTGTAAACAAAAAAGTAATGGTAATAGCTCATACCGGAACTTTCGATTTACGCTCAACAATAGAACTCACTGCACATGCTGTAGAGAAAGGGGCTTACGCTGTGGGTATCGTTTCTCCCGGATATTATTATTACGATGAGGAGGCTTTGTATAAATACTTCTCAACTATCGCTTATGAATTTCCCAATTCCCCCATATTACTTTATAATATTCCTTCCTGTGCACGGAATTTCCTGCCGAACTCACTTATCATCAAATTAGCCCAAAAACATAAGAATATCGTCGGAATAAAAGATAGTACAGGGAATATGGTCAATCTTTCCGAGTTATTGATTCAGAAACCGACATCGTTTACGGTAATAAATGGTGTAGATGAATACGGTTATCAAGCATTTCTGGCTGGTGTTCAGGCGGCTGTATCCGGAACTTCAAATGTAGCCCCGGAAATTTACCGGGGTGTGTATGAAAATACAATGAAACGCAAACTGCCCGAGGCCTGGATTTATCAATCCCAACTAACCAAACTCTGTCAGGTCCTTCAATATGGAAAGAATCTTGCTATCTTCAAACAGGCTTTAAAACTAAGAGGTATTGACGCAGGTTTTGTTCGTCCACCCCATCGGGAACTTTCCAGGAAGGAAATACAAGTGTTAGAGAAAACAATGAAAAGTATTAATCTGATTTAGACATCTAAAACATTAACATGTCCTTGAAATTATTCCTTTTGTTCTTCTCTTTGTTCCAGAATGCTTTCAATAAAATGAAGAAGGATAACCCCCATTCCGACTAACATACAAACCAGGATAAGAATAAGGAAGGTGTAGTGTGAAGGGATAAGAGAGGTTATAAACGCAAGAAACCCCATACATATTGAAAAATAGTATAGAGAAAAAACAACCTGCCGTTGAGACAATCCTAATTTAAGCAATCGATGATGGAGATGGTCCCGGTCGGGCATAAAAAATTCACCTTTACTGGCCCTTTGCATTCTTCGCAGAAAACTTAAAAAAGTATCTAAAAACGGGACGGCTAGTACTACCATAGGAACCGTCAAAGCAACAATGGTAACCCCCTTCCTCCTTTCAACAAGAGTGGCACATCCCAATATAAAACCTAAAAATAACGCTCCTGTATCCCCCATAAAAACGGAAGCAGGATGTGAATTGTAAACTAAAAAGGCAAGTGTGCAACCCAAAAGAATACTCATCACCAGACAACTGAATATTTGCCCATTGTAATAAGATATTGCAAATATGGTTGCAGAACAAATTGCAACCTGACCACTAGCAAGACCATCAAGGCCATCTGAAAAATTGATAGCATTCATCACTCCTACTATCCACAGAGGAGTTATCATCAAAGCAAGCCAACCAACATTCCATACGCCTCCTAAAGGATGGGCTATCGTTGTCGTTCTAAAACCCCAGTAGTAAAGAAGGACACCTAATAACAGTTCAAAAACCAATTTTCTGCTTGCAGGTATAGATATTAAATCGTCAAGTAAGCCCATAAGTACAATCAGCGTTCCTACAACTGCAATAATTGTAAGTTTTTCATCAAAATATTGTGGATATATCCATTCGATAAAACAACATGCAACCAGAAAAGATATATAAAAAGCCATTCCCCCTAAATAAGGAATAGGTTTTTTGTGGACTTTCCTTTTCTGGTCGGGCATATCTACTACACCCAATGTTAACGCAATCCATCGGAAAACAGGAACAAGTAATAAGGTCGTAATAAATGAAACAAACCAGACGGCTATATAAGATAACTCCTGATATTTCATTGTTTACCCTCCCCTTTCATTACTCCACAAATAGCAAGTGGAATTTTATTTTGTGAGGGATTGTATTCAGCCCAGTTTTGAACAGCCGTTCCTTCTATGGCTCTTTTTACTCCAACTCCTGCGAAAGCATATCCATAACCGAATATTTTCCGTTCCCTTTTGACATAAGTTTTTTTTGCAAAACCAAAAGTTAAAAGCATCCGCTCCAACTCTTCTGTCATATTCTCCGAAGCCTCATCGGCCACAGCAAATATACCTACATATCCTTCGGGAATTTCCTCTAAAAAACGGTACATCTTAACGGCTTCATCATAACTATCCCAAATATCAAATCGGTCGGAACGATAAACTTTACATGGAGGAGGTGTTAAAATAAGAACATAAAAACCTCTACGATGTCCTCCATAATTTCTTCCCTGAAACCATATTTGGGCTCCACTAACTTTTTCCTTCCCTTCACTGACTACGAATATGTCATCATCTATTGTTATACCTGTATTGCCTACAGTGGAATTGAAGGAAAATACCCCTCCTGAATAATATAAAAAATTCAATATTTGTTGCTCTGATAGAGTAATTTTTTGCATGCATTGTAATGGACTTCGAGTTAGTAATCTCCACAAAGAAGCGACACTTGTTTTCGTCGTCTTTGAGAGAGCAGGAAAAGTAATTTCTCCTGTATTCAGCATTTTTGTATCAAATTGCAAACGGTCTGAATAATTACAATTCTCAAGGATTACTGCCATTTGGTGCTTTTTTTCTAAGTTATCCAATATATTCTTATTGGTTTTACCTTTTTTTATTTTCATTAAAAGTGCAAGGGTCTCTGAATTTACAGGGCGAAAAGTATCTATACCCATTTCAAGTTCTTGCAAAGCCTTATATTCATCCCCATTGTTCAGATAATATTCTGCACGCACTAAATAGTTTCGTGGCTCAATAAAATTCTGATAATCGGAGATGTAACTATGGGTAATCCAAAAAATAAGGAAACAAAAAATAACAATCCCCCATAGAATCAAGACTTTTGTTTTTGGATTATTAATTTTCATAAGAGAGTCAGAATAAAAGGAATATTCCTATGTATATATATAAGTGTTTTGTAATAAAAGAGCCTATTAATTTTATCATACCATGATAATTTAAAGTTCTTTATTTTGAAAGCCGTGTCTTTTTTTATTACACTGATACGAAATTCGCTAAACATATTTTAACATATCTTTTACTTTTATAAGACAAACAATTTATAATCTTTAATATATAAGCAAGAGGAAAGCATTATGACAAGAATAAATCATTATTCCTTTTTTTATCTACCTACCCTTCTAATGGTCTTACTCTCTTTTTTATTATTTCTATCTCTTTCGGCTTTTTCACAAGATACCCATGATAAAGAAATAGTATCCACAGCAAACCAAATTCAAGATGCAACGGATGAGGTACAACCTGGAAATATTGAATTAAACCTAAAGAAAGAAATTTCTGTAGATTTAATTGACCTCGAAGCCCTTCGTAAAGTAACAGAAGAAAGACGAGGTCCCAATGCAACGCTCCGCATGTCATTAAAAGAATGTATTGAGACTGCATTAAAACAAAACCCGGACATTATCGTCACCGGATTGGAACCGAGAAAAGCACAAGCGGACCAACTCACGGCAAGTGGAATGTTCGACCTATTTCTCCAATCATCCCTCCAACATAATTCTGCATCTATTCTCGCAAGTCAACAAATCCGAGCTTATGCAGGAATAAACAGTTTCGAGACTAAACAAACGGCTTTTGAATCAAGTTTGGGTGGTAAACTTAAATTAGGAACTCAATACGCTGTTACATTTAATACAAACATTGAAGAGACCTCTTTCTCTAATTTTGTGAAAGATTATAGTGGGCAACTGTTATTTACACTAACCCAGCCGTTATTAAGGGGGTTTGGCATTAAAGTGAATACCGCACGTTTAGAAATGGCGAAGAAATCGGAAAAAATCGGAGAAGCGCAACTAAAAATGGCTGTGATGAATACAGTTAATGAAGTTATTAAAGCCTATTGGGATTTAGTCGGTGCTATGGAAAATGTTAAGGTACGCGAGGAGGCGTTAGCCAATGCGGAACGACTTTTATCGATAAGTGAAAAACGCAGGGAAATAGGAACCGCTGCGGATATAGAAGTATTACAGGCAAAAGCAGGAGTTGCTACACGGCAAAGCGAATTGGTGGCTGCACAGGCCCAATTAGAAAGTGCCTCAGATATATTAAAAAATCTCCTTATGTTGAGAGAGAACAATTTATTTTCAAAATTCTTAGTCATACCTACAGACCGACCCCATAGTTTTGAGAATGGAAATCTTGATTTATCAAAACTGGCTCCTGACCTTGACCAGTCCGTTGAAAAAGCACTCAAAAACCGTCCCGAAATTGCAATGGCAGATTTACAAATCGATATTGCAGACCTTCAAATCTTGCAAGCAAGAAATGATATGCTTCCACAAGTAGATATTATTGGAAGTTATGGACAGGGTGGACGAGATCGTTCTCTCTCAAAGATGTTTTACGGGATCCGTGATGATGATGAGACTTACTATACTTATGGGATAAAAGCAACGATCCCTATCGGGAACCGTGCCGGTAGGGGTGCATTTCAAAGAGCACGTCTCACAAAACGGGAAATGGAAGAACGAAAAAAGAAAATTGAACAAACCATTATGATGGGGGTTCATCTTGCTATTCGGAATGTAGAGACAAATCGTATTCTTGTCGAAAGTAATCGTCAGGCAAGAAAATTACAGGAAGCCAATGTCATTGCGGAAGAAAAACGCCTCCGTTTAGGCATAAGCACCAGTTGGCGTGTACTGCAAGTGCAAACCGATTATACAATAGCAAAAACTATGGAACTTCAATCACAAATTTCTTATGAAAAGGCTCTTATCGACCTTTATCTTGCGGATGGATCCCTCTTGGATAATTTAGAGATTGAAGTAAAATTACCGGAGGTGGAGGCACCTGTGTCTTACTGTGGAAGCATCACACCCCGATGGGAATAGCATAAACTATCAAAAACATTCCATCGTATTCAATTATTATTATCTTCATCTTCATCATGAGCAATAATATTTTTACTGGAAAATACTCTATAAAAGCAGTAAATATTCAATCCTGTAATAATTCCCCATACGATTAACATATATAAATATGAATACCAGGTCATCATAAGGTAGATCCTTCTACTGTTTTTGGTCCCTCCACATTCTGAGAGTTATTTCCTTCATCATCTTCAAAAAATTTTGGATGGGTCTGCCACGCATACCAGACACCCCAAGCAAGAAAAGAAGCCATCATGATTATCATTATTCGTGCCAGCCATATATATGGGACATCTTCAACAGCAACATTTTGCATGGTAATTTTTTCAAGCAAGCCATCATAACAAAACCACACCACAAGACCTACTGAAAAAACAGGGGTAATATATTTCATAATGTAATAATAAATTCGTGGAATTTTTAATTCTGCTCCTAAATGCAATTCTTCCCAACCTTTATCAACACCAAATATCCAGGAGAAAATAACCGTTTCTATTGCAACAAATAAAACCAACCCAAATGTCCCTGCCCAGTAGTCTAGTTCATCAAGAACCTTATGATGATTAAACAAAATAACAGGTTGCATCATGATAAAAGCAAAAAAGGCAACCAGCAAAACTCCGACCCTCCGGTTAATTTGCAATTCATCCTCTAAAAACACAAGCAGGGGTGTGAACATTGCCATACTAGAAGTAAGCCCTGCTAAAAAGAGAAGGAAAAACCACATTACCCCAAAAACTTCTCCGTAGGGAATTTGCTCAAATATAAGAGGAAGAGCATAAAAGCCTATTGCAAAGGTACCATCTGTGGCTACAATTTCACGGGCTCTTTCAACACCAAAGAAAACAACCGCTGCAGGAATAACAATGGAGCTACCCAGTACCACTTCAACAAATTCGTTTGTAACGCAGGCAGTAAGCCCGTTCAAAGTAAGGTCGTGTTTCTTCTTTAAGTAACTGGCGTATGTATGAACCATTCCTAAACCTACACTGAGTGTAAAGAAAATTTGCCCTGTTGCTGCAATCCAGACATGGGGCCGCATCAAGGTCTGAAAGTCCTGTGGACTTAATCGCCAGATTTGGGCTAAACCGTGGCTTACGGTTTGGTTCTCACCTCGCGGGGGTAGTGTCAACACACGAACCGCCAATATTATCCCCAGTAATATCAAAACAGGCATACAATACTTGGCAACAATTTCTATACCCTTTGCAATACCTCGGCCCAGAACAAAAATATTAATTAAAAATGCGATTAAAAAGAAGGAATAAGAACTACTACTAAAACTAATTAAGTTTGCATTGGTTGTACCTACATACGAACCAAAGGATAGTTTCATCTCCTCATAAGTATGCTTACCTCGAAGCAGGCCCGTGGCCATTTGCCATGCATAACCCAATGCCCATGACTCAATGTAAATGTAATAAATACCGACCATTGCCGGGAGAAGAATGCCAAATATCCCTAAATACTTTGAGATAGGATGTTTCCAAAGGCGATAAAACATTCCGGGTGTGGTTCCATGTTTATAGGCACCGCCTCTTCTACCAATACTCCACTCTATCCATGCTAAGGGAATGCCTATTAGCAAAAGTGCAAGGAAATAAGGAACCATGAAGGCCCCCCCATATGGGGCCGCCTGTCCCGGGAACCGAAGAAAATTTCCTAATCCAACTGCATTGCCCGCCATCGCCATTATTAATCCAAAACGACTCCCCCAACCTAATTCCTTAATAGAGCCACGACGCATTTCCAGTTTCCCTCGTATGTTGTGTAATATGAATAAGGAATTATACACTAATAAGCAAATATTTTTGCAAAACTACCGTACTAATAAAAGTATATGAATAAAAAACATTCATTAGGGTTGTTTATTTTCCGTAGAGATTTGAGGATAGAGGACAATTCTGCTCTTATACATGGCGGAAATTTATGCAAACAAATTCTACCTTGCTTTATTTTTGACCCACAACAGGTAGAAAATAATCCTTATAGAAGTGATTTCGCTGTTCAATTTATGGCAGAAAGTATTTGGGATTTACAGGAACAATTACAAAATGATGGAGGAAAGTTATATCTATTTTATGGGAAACTTGATGAAGTTTTAGAGAATATTTTTGAAAATACTCGTTTTGATGCATTATTTGTGAATCGGGACTATACTCCTTTCTCAAAACAAAGGGATGAAAAAATAAAAAACTTCTGTGCAAAAAATAGTATTACATTTTATTCTTTAGATGATGTACTGTTAAATTCACCCGGAGATATTTTACGCAATGATAAGGTCCCAATAACTGTCTTTTCTCATTTTTATAAGAGAGCCTTAACAATACCTGTTCGTAAACCCAGAGGAAAGAATGAATCCCAATACTATCAGAATAACATCAATTATGAAATACAAGATATTCTCTCTTTAAAATTTCTTCCTCATCAAAATACAAAAATCCCATTAAAGGGAGGACGCAAGGAAGGTCTGAAAATATTGAAAAGGGCTTGTTCTTTGAAAGATTATCATAACCAAAGGGATATGATCGAAAAAGAAGTAAATACTTTTTTGTCCCCCTATCTAAAATTTGGATGTCTGTCTCCCAGAGAAGTCTTTTATAAAATACAGAATTATAGCGACAATCCTGAACCCATAATCCGTCAACTATATTGGAGGGATTTTTTTACGATTATTGCGTTTTACTTCCCATATGTATTTGGTAGAGCCTTCAATAAATCTTTTCAAGATGTATGGTGGAGCCATGATGAAAACATGTTTAAGTCATGGACAGAAGGAGCGACAGGATTTCCGATTGTTGACGCTGGAATGAGAGAACTAAAAGAGACAGGTTGGCTTCACAATCGAGAAAGACTTATTGTGGCTTCTTTTCTTACAAAAGATTTACATATAGATTGGTTATGGGGTGAACAATATTTCGCAACAAAATTAATCGATTATGACCCATGTGTAAATAATGGTAACTGGCAGTGGGTTGCGGGAACCGGTTGCGACGCTCAACCTTATTTTAGAATTTTTAACCCCTGGCTTCAATCTAAAAAATTTGACCCTGAGGCAAGATATATAAAAAAGTGGATACCGGAACTAAAAAATGTGCCACCTGAACACATACACCATTGGGATGTTTTTCACCAGGAATATTCAAAAGTTGATTATCCTGCTCCTATTGTTGACCACCACGAGGAAGCAGAACGGGCAAAATTCTTGTTCAAGAATGCCCAAAAAGAAAAGTTGTAAATTTATATATTATATTTAAATCATTTCCAATTTAGATAAGTAATCGTGATTTGAAGAACAGTAGCAAAACTTACCCAGAGAAGATACGGTACCTGAAAAAGGGCTATTATCTTGCTATATGGGAAAATAACAATCATTGTCACAACGATGCTAATAAAAACAAGAAGAACATCAATACTTGCAAGAAAGTTATTTTTCAACCCAAACTGAATTGTTGTAAAAAGGAAATTAAAAATTAGATTCAATACAAAGGGAACAATAATATAAACAGGAACCTTTTTGGTAATTACTAAACCTAAGACAATTCCATATGTTACAAAAATAATAAGATACAAAACAGTCCATACAGGTCCAAAAACCCACGCAGGCGGAGCCCAAGAAGGTTTAACTAATTGTTCATACCATTCATTCATAACAAATCCTTGTTTTTTTGACTTAACAAGTTTGAATACATGAAAATTCCAGATAATATTAGTTCTCAACATCAAATTTTACCTATTACTTTTAAGCCAGATATAATAAAACAAAAAAGAGAGTTTGTATATATGCACAGCAGTTGTAAATGCCCAAGCGTTTTTGATATAATAAAACAAAAAAGAGAGTTTGTATATATGTTCAAAAAAATATTTAACGGGTTTAAATATTTTTTAATTGG
>CAKZKR010000022.1 GCA_937124615.1 uncultured bacterium | reverse complement strand
CTTTGTGGCATCAAAACGGTTTACCGAGGATGGAATTGAAAAATTCAATTATAACAAATCTGAAATCTTTGTGGCATCAAAACCAGAACTGGTATATAACTTACACTACAACGATTATAACAAATCTGAAATCTTTGTGGCATCAAAACTTATCGTTGTAAAAACTATAGTTATAATTCATTATAACAAATCTGAAATCTTTGTGGCATCAAAACTCCTCCATGGTTGTTGTTTGTTTGGTTTAAATTATAACAAATCTGAAATCTTTGTGGCATCAAAACCAAAGTGCGAAAAGGATGGTATACCTTTACATTATAACAAATCTGAAATCTTTGTGGCATCAAGCACCTAAGGAACTTTAAATTTCGGTTTCCCTGCTTTATTTTCGTTTCTGAATTGCAGTATATTTGTTATACTTTTTTTTGTTTGTTAAAATTAAATCGAGTTTTTTTGAATGGGTTGTTTATGACAAAAAAATACAAGCATCCTAAGGCAATTCGACGGTGGATATTGGAAAAATTGTATGAGCGGTATTTGGAGAATCCAACGGAAATGTTAGGTCCGGAGGATTTTCTTGGAACGGGTCTGGTTGATAAAAAACAGTTAGCCACAAATATTCATTATCTCTATGATAAGGAATTGGTTGAACTCATAACAGGGTATCATTCACCCCTTTTTGTAGCAACACGGATTACTCCTAAGGGAATTGATTTGGTGGAGAACACACGGGAATTTAATTTGTTGTTTCCGGCGTATCCAGTGGGGGTTGAGGAGGAAACAGTTGAACTGTTGGAAACAATGGAACAAATGGTCGTGGAGGCGGATTTGACTCCTTTGGAAGGGGAAAAACGGAAATGTCTCTTGCGGGATATTCAATATCTGCGAGATGAGTTCTCTCGACCGGCTAAACTTTGGCGTCGAAATGTTATCGAGCAGGTAGTCCAATGGATAGAGGAAAGTTTAGAGGATTTGGATAGGAATGAGTTTTTACCATCGCTGGATATAATGCGGGAACATCTTAAAAAGTTTTTTAAATAGGAAGAAACCAATATGAGGAAAGGAACCGGTGAAGTAGATATTAGCGTTGTGGTGCCCGTATATAATGAGGCGGAAAATATCGCCTCGGTTTTAGATGAAATTATTAAGGTGATGGAATCGTTAGACCGTTCGTATGAGATTATCACTGTAGATGATGGGAGTAAAGATAACACTTTCGAAATCTTAAAACAATATCATCAACAACATCCGCAGGTAAAAGTAATTCGCCTCACTCGCAACTTCGGCCAACATCCTGCGGTTTATGCCGGGTTTAACTATTCACAGGGGGAGATATTGCTTTCGATTGATGGGGACGGACAGAATCCACCGGAAGAGATTCCGAATTTGATTAAGGTACTGGAGGAAGGGGATTATGATTTTGTTCAGGGGTGGCGAACCCAACGACAAGACAGTCCTTTTCGCAGGTTTTTCTCTCAATATGTAAATTGGTTTATAACAAAGATGACAGGGTCCGAGTTGAAAGATGCGGGTTGTGGTATGGCTGTTTATAGCCGGAATGCTGTAAACCGTTTGCTACAGGCGACGCATCATTCGAGATATATTCCCGCTGAAATTAGTTGGATGGGATTAAAGATAAAATCGCAACCTATTACACACAGAAAGAGGGAAAAAGGGAAAAGTCGTTATCGGATATGGTCGCTTTTCTGGATAAATTTTGATATTATCGCCAGCATCAGCACATTACCTGTTGAGGCGATGGGTTTTGTTGGTATGTTGTTTTCTGTTTTGGGCTTTCTTCTGGGATTTTGCATTTTCTTTCGTTCGCTTTTATTGAACAAAAGTGCGGACTCGTTTGTAATAATAACCTCTTGGCTTCTGGCTTTTGTTGGTATTCAGATTCTATGTATAAGTATTTTGTGTGCTTATGTGAGCAGAGTGTATCGGGAGGTTCAACATCGACCTTATTTTATCGTAAAGGAATCACTGACAGATGACAAACATCAAAGTTCAACGGATTGATAATGTCACCGATAATGATATACTAAGACTGGTAGAATGCCAGAAGTTCTACCCTTATGATTATATTCGCGGAATTGATAAAATCTCTCTTGTCTCCTACCTTTATTCGGATATTCAGAAATTAATTCAACGAAAGTCGGTCTATATTTTTGGGGCTTTTGATAATAAAGATAATGTTTGCGGATTGCTCCTTATTGAATATTTAAATTGGGACAGTGAGATATTTGGGTTCCCCTGTGCTCGCATTCATTATTTACTGGTAGAAGAAGGTGAAAACGCATACGGGATAAAAAAGATTCTTCTTTCTGAAACATTAGTATGGGCCAAAAAACAAAATATAAAGTTTATGGACTTATACTCTCATCCTCTCGATCTCAGTAGAATAAAAGCAATCGTAGAAAATCACTTTGACTTGATTGCAACACATCTCCACCATGTCTGGGATTTCCGAACACATTTTAAGTTGGAACACAAAATTACGACTCCCATTCGTCCCGCAACTCTAGAAGATATGGACAGACTTATAAATATTGATTTCTCTATTTTCCCAAAACACAGTCGATTTTACCTTGATGAAAAACTGAGGGCCACCAATAGGGTCCCTGTAATGTTTCAGCAATGGTTGAAAAATTCTTTGTTAGGTAGTAGGGCAAAAAGGGTCTGGATAGTAGAAATGGATGATCAAATTGTTGGGTATATTACAAGTGTAGAAGATGAAAGCACAAAGGATACATTGGGAATACGAATTACAAAAGGTGATATGGTCGGTGTATTACCCAATACACGGAATAAAGGCATTTATACGGACATGGTTGCGGAAATGATATATTGGGCTCAAGATTATGGAGCAGATATCCTGGAAGTTGCCATACATGTATGCAATGCACCAGCAAACTCGCTAACATCACAATTACAATCCCGTATTTGGGGAGCCCATCACAACTTCCACTGGCATGCGGAAGAATAATTATTGCTTAACATTTTAGTGGAATTCGGGGAGCCAAGATGCGTGGGCTTCGAAGAGTTCATCACAGAGACGGACAATCTCATCTATCGTTAGTTCTGCGGAGGTATGAGGGTCTAATAAGGCAGCTTGGTAAACATGTTCCTTTTTTCGGGTAAGGACTGCTTCAATCGTTACTTCTTGGACATTGATGTTTGTTCGGTTTAAGGCAGAACATTGCACAGGTAAATCTCCAACATAAGTCGGCGTAATTCCGTTTCGGTCGGCTACACACATCACTTCAACACAACATTTATAAGGAAGATTGGTTATCAGATTATCGTTCAGGACATTGCCTCCAAAGGTATACGGTTTGCCTGTTTCAATTGCTTCTAATATGTAGGAAGCATATTCGTGCGTGCGTTCATGTTGGAGGGGTTTGTCGAGGTTGGTTAATTCATCACGCAGATATTTCCATGCTTCTATCTGGGCGATACAGCGTTTGGGATATTCGTCTAAGGGGATGTTGTATTCTTCAATTAATTGGGGCGCCTTACTTTTAATGAACCAAGGCACATATTCCGCATTGTGTTCACTCGACTCTGTAACATAGTACCCAAACTGTTTCATAATCTCAAATCGAACGGTATCCTTCCAGCGGTACTCCGGAAGTTCAGCCCGCCGTTTTATTTCAGGATATAAATCTTCACCATGTCTCTTAATTTCCAGCAGCCAGGCTTGATGGTTTATACCCGCAATTCGCCACTGCAAATCGTCATCAGGGAGTTCTAACATCAGACATAATTGGGGAGCACAAACCTGAACGCTATGGCATAAGCCCACCGTCCGGACTGAGGTCGCTTTTAGGATTGCACCTGTAACCATAGCCATCGGGTTGGTATAGTTCAATAAAAGGGCATGAGGTGCCACTTTCTCTATAATCTCACAATACTTCAACATTACTGGAATCGTTCGCAGAGCTCGGAAAATACCCCCGATACCTAATGTATCTCCTATTGTTTGCCTTAGTCCATATTTTTTTGGAATTTCAAAATCGATAACGGTGCACGGTTCGTAGCCTCCTACTTGTATGGCATTAATTACATAATTAGCGTCTTCCAAAGCCTTTTCAGCGTCCTCCGCCAGATAGGCTTCTATTTTCATATGCGCCTCTAATGTTTTGTTTAGATTTTTAACCATCCGTTCTGATTCACCTAATCGCTCCGGGTCTATGTCCAATAGAGCCACAGTCGCATCACGCAACGCTTCTACATACATACAATCGCCCAATACATTCTTTGCAAAAACAGTGCTTCCCGCACCTAAAAAACAAATCTTACTCATAATTGTTCCTTTTCTATCTGTTTTGTTCCAGAATAAACAATTCAATAAATTCAATAAGAGATATATAATTTAAATCTTTTGAATATGTGAGTTCAAAAGGACAAGAACCCATGAATTTGAAATCTTAAAACGAATTTCTTTCGTTATAAGTCGATAAAGTATAATATTACTCAAATGAAAAAACCTGTCATAACAGGGTAGAACTACCATAAACTAACAAAAGAAGGAATGGCATATGAAACTTGTTTTCTTAAAACTTTCTGCTCTACTGCTCATCGTTGTTGGCGTTGTGCTGATAGGTCAATTTGTTCAGTGTCCTTACATATGTTCCTATGTTGCGAAAACAACCGATGGTTCTCTTGATGTTCTCTTTCCGGGTTCTTTCAAATTACTCTCGGGAACTGTATTGGTTTTGATAGGTGTCTATTCTTTTCTACCCACTTTTCGTTGTAAGAAGCCTGTAATCCAAACGATTAAACAAACTCTAGACAATGGTATTTCAGAAATTAATCTTGCCACAGTGGAAAAAGAATGTGAAGCCATGCTAAAAAAAGTAGCCCCATTGAAACAGGTTTCTGTATCGATGTCGCCCAGTAAAGACCAGAAAAAAGTCCATGTAGAAATTAATCCACTTATTTTGTTGAAAGAAGGAGAAAATTTACCGAATATTCAAGAATTGATAATTCAGCGAACGGAGGAGTTCTTAAACAGTTATTTTGGAATCTCTATTTCTTTACCCATAACAATCAAGTTAAATAATATTCAATTAGAAGGCGATAAAATTTACGCTTCCTTAGGTAAAACAGCATTTGAGGCCGTATCGCAAAAGTATGAAATGACTCAAACGGAAGAAGAAATCGCTAAAAAAGAAGAAGATTCCGTCTCAGTTGAAAATATTATCCCATCTACAACTGCATCGGAAGAAAAACATCCGGAAGATGATTATCTCACCTGTAAGACTCAGGAAATGGAGACGGGAGACAAGAATGCAGTTCCTCCATTAAAAGAAGAATCAGACGAATCGGACAGGTCCGACAAGTCGGATGAGCCAGACACTAAAGGAATCTCATTCTAAGGAGTTTTGTTGTGTTTTGTAAGCGTATTATCCCCTGCTTAGATGTTGCAGATGGGCGAGTCGTTAAAGGCGTTAAATTTTTAGGACTTCGGGACGCCGGAGACCCTGTAGAAATTGCACGGCGATATGATGAGGAGGGTGCTGACGAAATTGTCTTTTTGGACATCCGCGCCTCCACGGACAATCGCAAGACCATGCTGGATGTTGTTCAGAGAACCGCGGAACAAGTCTTTATGCCTCTTTGTGTGGGCGGTGGAATTCGGACATTGGAAGATATTCGACTTCTTCTTAGCGCCGGCGCTGATAAAGTATCCATTAACACACCTGCTATCCTCAACCCCAATTTTATTAACGAAGCCTCTGCTCGTTTCGGTTCACAATGTATTGTCGTTGCCATTGATGCAAAAAAAGAAGGGGACCGATACATTGTAAAAAGTCATGGAGGTAGAGATGGTGGAAAACCTACTGAATTAGAACCTGTATCATGGGCAATAGAAGCAGAAAAACGCGGAGCCGGCGAAATTTTACTCACATCTATGGATGCGGATGGAACCAAGGAAGGTTATGATATTGAATTGACCCGTGCAGTTGCAGAAGCAGTAAGTATTCCCGTTATTGCCAGTGGGGGTGCAGGGAATTTAGAACATTTACGCTCTGCACTACAAGAAGGGAAAGCCGATGCGGCCCTTGCCGCTTCTATTTTCCATTTCGCAGAATATTCAATTCGTGAGGCGAAAGAATTTCTTGCAAAGCAGGGTGTTCCTGTGCGATTATAATAACATCGTAAAAAAATAGGATGAAGTAATGGAAACAAATTTTTTAATAACTCTATTACCCACAAGCACACAAGGACTGTGCCTTCATCCTGCACACATATTCCGATGGTGATACCTCAAATTTCCCCTTCCTATTTTCTCCCTCATTCTTAAAAAATTTACCTTTAGAAAATTATTGTATTATTATAAACCCATCAAACACAGGAGATTACTGATGAAATTGAATGATTTAATCAAATTGGATGACCGTGGTTTGATTGTCGCCATCATTCAACATGCAGAAACAGGACAAGTCCTCATGGTCGGATATATGAACATGGAATCCTTACAGATTACAATTAAAGAAGGTATTGCTTGTTTTTGGTCTCGCTCGCGACAGAAACTCTGGAGAAAAGGAGAGACCTCCGGTAATGTTTTGAAAGTGCGTGAAATACGCATTGACTGCGATGGTGACGCCTTATTACTTCGCTGTGACCCAGCAGGACCTACCTGTCATACCAATGAAACAAGTTGTTTTTACCGCAAAGTTGAACTTGATGAAACTATCGTTTTAGATGGTGATGGTATTGCAAAAGATTAACATAAAAGGAGATAAAAAATGATTTATCCTTCATTTGAAGAATTTCGCACAATAGCACGCCAGGGCTCTATTGTGCCTGTATATAAAGAATTATTAGCAGACCTGGAAACACCCGTAAGTGCCTACCTAAAAATATCCCGAGGTTTCAACTATTCGTTTTTACTTGAAAGTGTAGAGCATGCAGAAATTCTCGGTAGATATTCATTTTTAGGGGCGAATCCCTCCATTATTTTTCAAGCACATAACAATCAAATCACCCTCACGCGAAATGGGAATACAGGCACTTTCAACTCCGAAAATCCATGGAATGAGTTACGAAAGTTGATGAAAGAATTCACCCCTGTGCCCATACCGGGCCTTCCTTCCTTTTTCGGGGGTGCCGTAGGATATATCTCATACGATACCATCCGCTTCTTTGAAAAAATCCAAAATGAAAATCCTGATAATTTAGGTTTGCCTGACCTTTATTTCATGATTACGGATACTTTACTTATTTTTGACCATCTAAACAACACCATCATGATAGTATCCAATGCTCATGTCCGTTCCAATGCAGAAAACGCTTATAATGAAGCGGTTCGCAAAATTGGCGAAATTGAAGCACGACTACGCGGACCTTTAGCCGTCTCCACAGAGCATGTTCGCCATACCAATGGGCAAATAGAAATTCAATCCAATTTCTGCAAAGAAGATTTCTGCAAAGCAGTTGTTAAAGCCCGCGAGTATATTTGCGCAGGTGACATCTTCCAGGTAGTTCTATCCCAGCGATTTTCAAGACCTGTCTATGCCACCCCTGTGAATTTATATCGGGCCCTTCGGCGAATCAACCCCTCTCCCTACATGCTCCTTATGCAATTCCCCGAATTGGCGCTTGTAGGTTCCAGCCCTGAAGTAATGACACAAGTAAAACAGAAACGCTGTCTCCTTCGTCCTATTGCCGGGACGCGTCCCCGGGGAACAACACCCGATACGGACATCGCTCTTGAAAAAGAGTTGATTGCAGATGAAAAAGAACGGGCTGAACATATTATGCTTGTGGACCTCGGTAGAAACGATTTAGGACGGGTCTGTAAAATTGGCACAGTCAAACCTGTTCCAAATCGTTTTATGGTTATTGAAAGGTACTCGCATGTCATGCACATCGTTACAGAGGTAGAAGGAGAACTCCGTCCCGAATGTGATGCTTTTGATGCTCTCCAGGCAACCTTTCCTATGGGCACAGTTTCCGGAGCCCCAAAAATCCGAGCTATGGAAATTATTGATGAACTCGAACCCGAACGGCGCGGACCGTATGCGGGTGGAGCAGGTTATATCAGTTTTACAGGCGACATGGACACCTGCATCCTTATTCGCACCATGATTGTAAAAGACGGTATGGCTTACCTACAGGCGGGCGCTGGTATTGTATATGACAGCGACCCGGAACGCGAGTATATAGAAACAGTAAACAAAGCAAGAGCATTATTCAAAGCAGTAGAATTTGCAGAGAAAGGATTAGAACTATGATTTTATTCATTGATAACTATGACTCATTTACCTATAACTTAGTGCAATATCTCGGCGAGATGCACCCCGAGATGAAAGTCTATCGGAACGACGCGACAACAATCCCAGAAATAGAACAAATCAAACCGGATTGCATAGTCATTTCCCCCGGACCTTGCACTCCCCGCGAGGCGGGCATCTCCGTAGAAGTAATCAAACAATTAGGACATAAATACCCCATATTAGGTGTATGCCTCGGACACCAAAGCATTGGTTATGCATTCGGTGGAGACATTGTCCGGGCAGAACGAATTATGCACGGGAAAATCAGCAAAATCTATCATAACAATAACTCCTTATTTAAGGACATCCCATCCCCATTTTCTGCAACCCGCTACCATTCACTACTAATCAAAAGAGAAACTTGTCCAGAAGTATTACAAATCATAGCGGAAACAGAAGAGGGTGAGATTATGGCCGTTGCACATAAAGAACTTCCTATCTGGGGTGTTCAATTCCATCCTGAAAGCATACTTACCGAATATGGTAAAATCCTATTACAAAATTTTCTTTCATTAGTGGAAAAATTTAAAAAGGGATAATCATATGAACCTAAAAGAACGGAAATGGTGCGGTTGGGGATGGATACAAGGACCCGATTTACTAAAAGACAAAAGGTCTGCCTTTTGGAACTGGTTACGAGACCTCTCAGGATTTGAAGAATTACCCCATACATCCCCTATAGAAATAACCTCTATCCAAATGAAAAGTCCCGAATTACCCTCTTCACTTGTTTCCGAGTTAGAATCAAAAATAACACAGGGAAGAATTACCACAGAACCCATAGAAAGAATTATCCACGCTCGGGGGAAAAGTTATCCGGACACATTAGCCTTGCGTTCGGGAGAATTACCCAATGTACCCGATATTGTTATCTATCCAAAATCAAAAGAGGAAGTTATTGAAATTGTCCGGTGGGCTTTTCTACATAGAGTTGCAATCATTCCCTTTGGTGGTGGGACCAGTGTTGTAGGGGGTGTAAATGCAATAAAGGATAAAGAACATATAGGAATAGCGACCATCGACCTGCGTGATATGAACCGAATCATTGGGCTGGATTCAAAATCACGGATTGCATGTGCAGAAAGTGGTATTGAAGGTCCCCTCTTAGAGGAACTCCTGCAAAAGGAAGGTTTCACACTGGGGCACTATCCTCAATCGTTTGAGTTTTCCACACTGGGAGGTTGGGTTTCCGCACGAGGTGCAGGACATCAATCCATCCGCTACGGCAAGGCAGAAGATTGGTTCGCCGGAGCGGAAATCGTCAGTCCACCAGGACTATGGAAAACAGAGGCATTCCCCGCATCTGCAGGAGGACCCCAAATTAAAGACCTAATCCCGGGTTCCGAAGGGACATTGGGCATTCTGACAAATATCGAGTTTCGTATTCATCCTTTGCCTCAAGAGAAATACTACACAGCCTATATATTCCCTTCTTTTGAAGTAGGAATAGAAGCCAGTAGAGAACTCATGCAAACAGATATTCCTCTTGCCATGATTCGTCTATCAGATTCCCATGAAACCTTCTTTTATACTGCTATGCAAATGGGTGGTGGAGACCCTTCAACCATTCCACAATTTTGCCTAATGCTTATTGGATTAGAAGGCGATGCTCCCTCCGTAACTGCTGGACGACAAATTGTCGAAGGGATATTCATGAAACATCAGGCTATATCCTTAGGTGAAGGAATTGCGGACCAGTGGTTTAAACAAAGATTTCTCCTGCCCTACTTGCGTGATGAGATGTTAGATTACGGATTGGGTGTAGACACATTAGAAACCGCAACAAGATGGAGCCAATTGTTAGACCTATACGAAGCCATCTACAAAACCATCCGGGAAAGTATTGAAAAGGACCCCGACCAAAAGCCCAAATATCCCATAGTTATGGCTCACCTCAGCCATGCCTACCTGGATGGAGCCAGTCTATACTTCACCTTTGTTTTCCCTCGCTCCCTGAATGACCCTGTCCACCAATGGCAACGCATTAAAAATTCAGCCTCAGATGTGATTCGTTATCATGGAGCTACCATTTCGCACCACCATGGGATAGGAACAGACCACAAACCCTGGCTTACAAACGAAAAAGGAGCCCTCGCATATGAACTCCTAATACAAATCAAATCTCAAATAGACCCCCAAAACATCCTCAATCCCGGGAAATTGTTTTAACAATCATTTTGCCTTTCCTATAATATGAACTTCCTTAAACTGAAAAACATGAGCGAAAAGGTCCGACTTCTTTTTAGATCTTTCAAGATCGATAGTGGGTATTGAACCCTTAGATGGATTTACTTCTATTAAAACTCTATCAGAATCTATCTTTACTTTCAGGGACTTAATAGAATTTTGGTGAGTATAATCCAATCCATCTGCAATACGGAGTAAACTCGATAATATGGTTACTATCTCTTGTTTCTTTCCGTCCAATTTTCCAAAGATTTTATGTGTCTGCTTTGGTAAAGGCCCCCTGTGATAACGAGCAACACAAGCAATAACCTCTCTTGCTTTTTTACAAAATGGGAGGGACGAATTTTCTATAATAAACTTACAAGAATGTTTATTATGAGAAATACTATCTATAATGTAACCAATATCATGCAATAAAGAAGCGTATATAAGGTATTTTTTCTCTTTTTTGCCTAATTTATGCAGTGAGCAGGTTTTATTAAACAATTGAATAGCCAGTTTTGTTACCTGTTTACAATGAGAAACTAAATCAGGATATTCCTCCGGATAATGACTCAATATTTCTTTGTATTTCTTTTTCTTCATCTTCAAAAAACCCGAACATCTGTATGAAAATATTTTAACGAAAATCATTTATTTGAGAAAAAAGAAAGGGCGTCATCATTTTCAGAGCCGAGGAGAGCGATCTGAGAACAGGACTTGTCCACTTGGCGGTTTTGGAAGGGAATGATGACGCCCAATGTGTGAGAGTGTTTAAGGGAAGATGTAAAGAATATAGAAGAGAGAGGGAAGGAAGAGGTAATTGGAATAATTCTTCTCACTCTCAATATTCAAATTTCAATGAGCATTTCTATAATTTTTTACAATATTAAACGGAAAATGTTACAAAAAAATTTCATTTTGCCATAAAAAAAATGTATAATTAATATGAGTATTGTTAATACTTAATAACAAATGTAAAGATTGGTTATGTTTTTTTGTAATAAGAAAATAATCTGTTTGTTTATATCTATAGGCTTGGGACTGGCCGTTTGCTTTTCAAATCAAAATTCATTTGTATTTAAGACAGGCGATTTAAATCTGGACGGAAAAATTGACATCTTAGACCTAAACTTACTTCAGCAGTTCTTACTTCAAAAAAATTCTCTCGTTTCCATTGGAGACCAAAATGGAGACAATAAAATTGATGTTATCGATTTACAAATTTTATATAATCACCTGGAGAAAAAATGGCAGGGGAAAAGAACAGATACACCCGTTGATTTCTTACAAATTCATACACAATCTCTATCCCATCTACTTTGTAGAGTAAGTCTTATCAACCTCCGCACAAGTCTCTTCCATGGAATAGAACAAAAACACCCTCTTTTACCTCGTTCTCCGGAGGATAGAACACATAAAATCACAAAAGAATTACATTTTCTAACAGGCTTTCTATGTCATGCTCCACCTGTATGCTGATACATGGTGCCCTCTTTTTATTTCTATCGTTTTCCATATTTCATCGAATATAATTGAAAATAAATACCTTTTTGATAAGGATTTCCGGTATGTATAACAAATTAAAAACAACCAAACGCAGGGATGTATTATGGCTTCAAAAAATACTCCTATTGACCCTGCTTTTTATCCCCTTTGTTTCATGGGGAATCATAGACGCCATACCCGGCGATATAAATAAGGACGGATTGATTGATATTCTGGACATACAGAATGGGATTAACATGGCCATAGGAATAGACGAACATGTGTCTATGGCCGATGTTAATCAAAATGATATGGTAGATGTCCTTGATGTTCAAATTTTGATAAATTCTGTATTAGGAACAGGAGGATTGGTCCAACCTCTGGAAGGACA
Source organism: uncultured bacterium (assembly GCA_937124615.1). GTDB lineage: Bacteria > Hydrogenedentota > Hydrogenedentia > Hydrogenedentales > Hydrogenedentaceae > Hydrogenedens. The sequence continues at coordinate 9,119 of CAKZKR010000022.1, read as the reverse complement.
GTTATCCTCAATTCCTAATGGTGGACAACAGGGAAAATCTCCTTTGCTTGTAGCCCTATCCGAAGATGGTAGAATTATAACATCAGAAATCTCCCCTATTAATGGGTCCTTTCAAATGCTTCTACCTGTGGGGACCACATGGGCTTTCGGGATAGTAGGTACCCCAGAAAGTAATATAAATCAGCCCATTCCTCTCGTTGCCCCTACAGGTCCGCAGAATTCATTAGCAATTCCATTGCTCCAATTGTCTACAGGGAAACCTTTACGCATTAACAATATAATCTTTCAGCAATCTAATATCACGATTCCTGATTTGAGAAATTTATTGGGAACCATTGCAGAACCATTGCCGGATACAGATGAAAATGCCAATCAAATACCTGATATTTATGAACAACTTATCAATCAGATTAAGAGAGAATTGTTATCCGTCCCCTACTTGCAAAATCTCGGGATTAGTGAGAATTTAATTGAAACATTGCTTCAAAACTTAGGGACATGCATTCAACCGCAGAAAGATACTTTACTAACTCCATCTCTAAATCGGATTGAAATAGAGGGCTATCCGGAGATGGTATCACCCTTAGTTCAATGCCTCAAACAAATGATTAAATCTTTTCTAATCCAGTCGGGAGTACCCGCTCCGGATACTATAGTTAACCTCATCATGAATCAATTTCATGAAGATCTTCAACAACAAATTCGGTCATGGTTAAATAGCCTACAAGTTCCGGAGATTACTGATGTAAATGGAGACTATATACCAGATTTCATTGAAAATCATATTTGTAGTGGGAATAATTGTAGGTTTGACCAAAACAATAATGGAATTTTGGATTTTATAGAAGACAACGACGGGGACGGTATCCCCAACTATTTGGACCCGGATAATCGAACCGAACAAGACTGGGATGGAGATAGCATCCCTAACGAACAGGACATCGACGCAAATGGAAACGGAATATTGGATTACGCTGAGAATTAAACAGAAGAATTATTCATGCAAATACAAAATGGTTACAGAAATATTGGAATTATTGTAATGGCACTTATGTCAGGATATATCTCGAGTTCAACACCCGCATATTCAGCAACATTATCCATTGAAAATGGGTATGCAGATAGTGGAACTCAAATCTTGTTGAACACATTACTTACTGTGTCTAACAACGAGTATATAAGTGCCATTCAATTTGATATTCTCTATAACCCCATTGCTTGTGAAATCACAGCAGTTACTGCAGGAAATTCTTCTATTTCCGCACAAAAACAGGTCCAATACAATACAATTGCTTCAGGTCAAGTTCGAATTATCATTGCAGGACTCAATCAGAATACAATTCCCAGCGGGAGCATTGCTCAGATTACCTTCAAGATTTGTGCTTCTGCTCCCGCGGGAATTTATGATTTATTGCTAACCCGTGCTATAGCGTCCAGTCCTACAGGGGCTTCTGTTCCTCTCTCCGCTACAAATGGAAATTTGAGCATTCAACGGAGTATCTATCATAGTGCCGACCAGAATCGAGACTGGAAAATATCATTAACAGAAGTCCTACGGGTTGTTCAACTTTATAATTCTGGAAACTTCTATTGTTCCTGTAATACCGAAGATGGATATAGTATTACCAATAGCAACAAGGATTGTTTCCCACATAATAGCGACTATTACGGAGGTCCTAATTGGAAAATTCAACTATATGAAATATTAAGGCTAATACAATTATACAACTATGGTTCATACCGTTCCGCTGTTGGAACAGAAGATGGATTTGCATTAGGTTCAACATAGGACAATTTTTTGTGAAAACAATATTACAAAGATACATACAACATATTAAAAAGAGGAATAGAAATCTTTTATTCCTCTTTGTCCTATACCTGCTAATACCATTTCGATCTTTTCCCGCATTGTTAGAAACAACTCTGGAACGGTCCGGGAACATTGTATATACCCATATATCTCTATTCGTATTACCCGAAGAGGAAATCAGTGGAATACAACTGGAGTTCGGATATGACATACAGAATTGGGAATTCGATTCCGCATATCCAGGGGAAACTTTGTATGCGAGTGGGAAACAATTGCAAGTCGCCCCGGTATACGGAACTTTAAGAATTGTCATCATCGGATTTAACAACTACCCAATCACTAGTGGGACTTTACTCTCTTTACAGTTTAATGCCTTATCAGAAGGAATCGATGGAGCAGGTTTTAGAATCTTACAAGCAAAACTTTCCTCTCCTCAGGCCTTACCTGTAAATGGAACTATAAAGGGCAATGAAAAATTAGAACCAACAGTAAATAATGACACGGAAAAAGATACAAATTTTGTTGAAACAAACACTTCCACTACTGCCACAGACTCGACCCATCAAACAAAGAACAAAACATCCGATATGACGAATATCCCAGGCATACAATCCTCTCATAAAACCACACAGGAATATACACAATCACCACCTACAAAATCCTACCATTCCGTCCTGTCTTCGGGCTTTGTTCCCGATGCGGGGACTTCCTATCATTCTCATAATAGAAAATACTATGAGGATAAAAGGAGAGGAAATTATACAGGTGGGCCCAATTTAATATCAAAGACACAAAACAATCCTGTAGTAGGGCAACAGATGTCAAACAACAGGACCGCCTCAATAAATGTTAATACGAATATAAAAGGTACAGATAGCAAAACCCCTCTTATAAATTCCAGAACACAACGAACCTTACCCACAAAACCAGGAAGAGAAACCATATCCTCTGCTCCAGATGAAATCATTTTTAACAAAAATCCTGAATCGAACACTATTCCTCCCGGAGATATAAACAAGCCTACATATAACTCTTACCTTGCTCTGAACACATCCAATTTACCTAAAACCAGGGGAAGGAACAACGAATGCATAAATATAGAAGAAGCAGACATAACAATAGATTCTATAGGAAAAGAGAATTCTTTAATACTGTTTGTCTCTATAATCATTATATTGATAATAACACCGATACTTCTGTCCATAATAATACCGAAATGGAAGTTATTTTACAGAATAGGAGCAGAGGGAAATACTTAATACCTCTACCTATAAAAGTATTCATTATTTTTACAATAGGAATGCTTTCTCCATATATCGCATACCCAGCAACACTAATTCCACTAAAAGTAAAATGTGAACAAGGACAGAAGAATGTTCGTTTACCGATTGACCTAAAAACAGAGCCGTTAGAACGCGTTTCAGGAATACAGTTTGACATTGTTATTCCTCCAGGGACAAAAATAACAAATATGTCTGTTGCAGAGTCTGCTCAGAAAGCTAATAAAATGGTATCTTTCAACCAAATCAAAAACCAGACTTACCGAACAATTGTAGCAGGATTAAATCAACAAACAATTCCCGAAGGCACGATCCTCTTTGTGAATGTTTCAATTGAAGATACGACTCTATCCGGAAAACAAATTATAAAACTCTTAAATACTGTCCTTGCCGACCCTGAAGGAAAATCCATCCCCTGCACTGTTATCCCCGGCGAGATACTATTTCCAGGAGAAAAACTATCACTCAATACACAAGACAGTTCAACTTCCGCCCAAAACCTAAACGGGAAATCCACTCTTTTTAATACAAGAAATATTGGAATTATAATCACATTATCGATTACTACAATTTTTATAGCAGGAATCGTTACGAGACAAATAATGAGTAATAAAAAAACCAATTTTACAAACAAAAAACAACCCCAAAAACGAAAAAAACAAACTTAACTTGTCCCCCTTCTCTATCATAAGAACAGTTGTATAAAAAAACAAAGAACGATTCTTTTAACTAACTTTTGACTCGAGGACAATCAAGGAGCGAGGTTGAACGGTTATTGTTCGTTCTACAAGTATTCGAGTTTGATGTCGTTCAAAATAATCACGAGGAGAAGGTTCCGCCGTATTAACACGAATCCGCCACGGCTCTGCTGTTACCAAAAATGTGCGCAGATAAGTTGTATTATTGAAAATGATAAACAGTGCATAGCCATCATTTATCTCACCATCGATACGACATCCAAAGACAGAATCCTCTCCATCCCAATCTACCGTATTCCCTTCTGAATTGAACCATGTAATATCCGCCCACTTTTGCTGACCATACTGAGGAATTCCATCGAAGAAAGTAGGTCGCCGTAGAGCGGGATTTTCTTTCCTCAGTTGAATCATACCCTTACAGAATCGAAACAGTTCATAATTCCTCTGTAGTAATTCCCAGTTGTACCATGATATTTCATTATCCTGACAATAGGCGTTGTTATTCCCTTTCTGTGTTCTTCCAAACTCATCTCCCCCCAGAAGCATAGGCACACCCAGTGAGATAAATAATGTGGCAATAAAGTTTTTCTTCATCCGAACCCGGATTCGATTGACCTCAGGATCATCCGTTTCCCCTTCAATTCCATAATTATAACTATAGTTTTCATCCAACCCATCCCTGTTATTCTCTCCATTAGCCTCATTGTGTTTATATGAGTAAGTAGTAAGGTCATGAAGCGTAAATCCATCATGACAGGTAATTAGATTAATACTGTGTAAGGGAGTACGTCCTCCCCATTGGTACAGGTCCGAACTACCTGCAATCCGTGTAGCAAAGATAGGATGCATACCCGGGTCATTTCGCCAGTAGCGACGCACATCATCACGATATTTCCCATTCCATTCGGCCCATCGCAAACCACCAAAAGAACCGACCTGATAGGCACCACTGGCATCCCATGCCTCTGCTATTAATTTTACATGCCTTAAAACGGGGTCTTCTGCTATACGCTCAACAAGAGGGGCATCCGGATGAATATTCCCCTTTTCATCCCGACCCAATATTGAAGCAAGGTCAAAACGAAAACCATCAATATGCATTACAGCCACCCAATAACGCAAGCAGTCCAAAATAAAATCTCTAACAATCGGATGATCACAATTTAATGCATTTCCACACCCTGAGTAATTCAAATACCGACCATCTTTATCTAAAAAATAATATATGCTGTTATCAATCCCACGAAAAGAGAGGGTCGGCCCCAACTCATTTCCCTCAGATGTATGATTAAACACAACATCAAGTATAACTTCAATTCCTGCACGATGTAAGGCCTCTACCATACGCCGGAACTCAGATAAATGATCATAGCGACTTGCACTCATTGCATAACAGTGCGTTGGAGCAAAAAAGCCAATATTACTATAACCCCAATAGTTAATAAGTTCCTCACCGGTTACCAAACTACACCTACCAATTCTTCTTTCACCAAATTCCTGAATAGGTAATAATTCAACCGCATTAATACCTAAATCTTTCAAGTAAGGAATCTTCTCTACAAGCCCCTGATAAGTTCCGGGATATTTAACTCCTGAAGAAGAGTGTACCGTAAAACCGCGGACATGTGTTTCATAAATAATCAAATCACTCATCGGAATATGAGAGGGCCGTTCGGGCTCCCAGTCCATCTCATCAGGCACAACCACTGTTTTCATTGTCCCTAAGTCTACATCTCCCACGAAGGCTTTACCATAAGGGTCAAGCAAATAAACCGAGGGATCAAAACGATGCCCAGAACGAGGGTCATAAGGACCATCCATCCGATACATATATAAAGTCCCCTCCGTAGGAACCCCTCGGATAAATACAGACCATACATCTCCAATACGATGCCGTTTCGGGTCCAACTCAAATTCCCAGGCAGGACGGTCATCTTCTACATTTTCAAACAGAGCAAGCCATAAATGCGTTGCATGTCTTGAAAATATTGTAAATCGAACACCATCATTAGAAACAATTGCTCCAAAGGGATACGGCCGCCCCGGTGTAACTATATATTCAGATGGGTTTATTCTACGCATATTCTTTTCTCTTTGTTTTCTAAATTTATAACATATTCTACATTAGTTTGTTATACTATTTCCCCAAAAAACTATTTTAGATATTAGACCGTTATTTATTGTATTATTAAACATCCAGCGTATAAACTTTATATCATAAAAATGTAAAAAGATTTATTAAGGAGTCCTGCTTTGATTGAATATGTTACACTACATTGGATAGATATGACTATCATTGGCGTTTACATGGTAGGTTGTTTCGCATTAGGAACCTATACCAGCCGGTATATCGAAAACGCCGGGGACTTTTTCATTTCGGGCAAATCACTACCCTTCTGGGCTATTGCCTTTTCCATAGTTGTAAGCGATATTGGGGCCCTGGATTTTGTCGGCGTTGCAGGCAATGCCTATAAATATGGTGTGTCTGCTGCAAACTTTGACTGGTTAGGTTCTATGCCTGCAATGGTATTTGCCGCATTCATCTTTGTCCCTTATTTCTGGCGGTCCGGAGTTTTTACAATACCCGAGTTTTTAGGTAGAAGATACAATTCAGCCGTTCAGATAATTAACGCACTTATCTGGACATCTGTTATGTTACTATCATTGATGATAATGCTCTGGACAACTGCTGATGACCTCGTCTATACCATATTAGGATACAAACCAATATATACTGTTTGGATAATGGCAGGCGTTACGGGATTCTATACTTTCGCAGGAGGATTATCTGCAGTAGTTATGACAGATGTCGTCCAATTAATCGTAATGTATGTAGGGGGTTTAGGTCTATTAGCATTAAGTTTATGGGAAGTCGGCGGATGGAACATTATGAGAGCCAAAATTGAAGCATTAGGACCAGAATACACAAACCATTTTACCATTCTTCTTCCCAATAGTACAGAAAACCCTTTTCCATGGACCGGAATTGTATTTGGATTGGGAATTGTCCTTGCTATTGCATATATGAGCGGAAACCAGGCCATTGTGCACAGAACATTAGGAGCCCGGTCTGAATGGGATGCAAAGGCCGGTATGCTTATGGCTGGTTTTCTAAAATCTTTTATTCCGCTGATGGTCGCACTTCCAGGACTCTGTGCCATTGTCTATCTACACGAAAGAAATCTTGTTTTGCACGAACAAGATAAAGTCATCCCAACCATGATACGAATGATGTTGCCCCCCGGACTACGAGGATTAATGTTCGCCGCACTCTTTGCTGCACTCATGTCCAGTATTTCTGGGACTTTGAGCTCTGCCTCCACTATATTCGTTACAGACATATTTAACAAACTCTGGATATTGGGGAAAAAGAAATCATTGGACGAAAAACAGGCATTATATGTAGGTCGTGGATTTACATTATTCCTTATCATAAGCAGTGCACTGTTTGCGGAACAAATTTCACGAGTCGGCGGTATTTACAATTTCATACAAACCATTTTATCTCTATTCCAGGGGCCTTCTCTCGCTATTTTATTACTCGGAATTATGTGGAAACGAGCCACAAGATGGGGAGGCTTAGCAGGTCTATTACTAGGCGTATTCTTCTGCTTTATATTATGGTGTGTACCTAACTTATTTCCCGCAGAAGACCCCTTCTTATTCGTCTCCATGTGGTCTTTTGTTTTCTCAATAATTGTAACGGTTGTAGTTAGTTTACTTACCCCACCCGAACCCGAAGAAAAAATTCGTGGATTGGTTTGGGGTTCGGTTGTCCAGGATATAAAAGCTCAAGAAGCCTTATCAGAAAGGGTTCAATCATGAATAAAACCATAAACCCTCATCCCACAAAAACCATATTGTTCTTAATCTCTATTCTCTCGTTGTCCTTATTACTTTCAACAGAAATATCTGCCCAAAATGAAGAAACAACCCAAAATGTAGTTATACCGAAGGCCCAGGTTTCCTTCATATTTCACCTTGCTGACAAAGTTGTTGAGGGTTGGTTAGCATTTCTGGATCAATTAGGTAAGACATTTGACCCTATCATCCGACCTATTTTCAGCCCTATCACAAAACTTTTAGAACAAACCTATCAGCCATGGGCGAAAATATGTGCTCTGGGACTGTTCATCGGGACCATGATTTGGGTATGGGTTGGAATGCCAAAAGAATATGTTAATTTAGGTAGAAAAAAGAAAACCGTCTGGACAGATTTGCGATTCTGGACTATCATTTCTATGCTACCTCACATAATTGTGTATTTATACTTCTAATTAGGAGATATAAAAATGACCGATGAAGAAAAAGATATAAGCACCCAACAACGCGGTGAAATGCACCGTATCGATAATGAAAGAAACAAGGGTGTCCAATTAGAACACAGGGACGCAGAATTATACATTGCTCTGGGTATTTTTATAGTAGCCTTGGGTTTGCCTGTAATTTTAGGAACATTTTATACTCTACAGGCAGGAAGCTATCGTCCTGCTGTTGTTAATTTTATCTGCGGACTTGTAATGACAGGTATTGGTATTGCATCCATTCTCTACGGTTGGGCAATGAAAAAAAGACTCTGGTCGTGAGCACTTCCATCCCATCAGGATACATACCTCTTCGCTATAATAAAAAAGAAGCTCAGTCAAAATTACCTGTCCCTTTTTTTTACCGTTATCATTTTCGTATTAGCCATTTTCTCTTCTCCTCACTGGGAAAAACTACAACACTACCCATCAAAAACCTTCCTAAATACGAATTAGTAGCATGGCCTCTTTATATAGTCCGATTTTTACTCCAGTCCGGAGCCGAAAAGACTCAGGAAATATTTATCGCTGTCGATGCATGGACAAAAACAATGGCTCGTTTTGAACGTATGAAAGAAGTACAAAAAAACTCAACAGTTGATTACCACTTATGGATTCAGCCCGCAATACCCTTAGAAGAAGTAAAATCGATAGCACAATATGGACTGATACAACAACTCTTACGCCAGCGAAAATTAATACCCGCACCCGAAACCGTTATTCCAGAAATTATTTTATTAGTATACACTCCTATCTGGGTATGTTATTTTGCCCGCACACTTCACTCTTTAGATGTACGGCTCCTTGATGGTTATTCCGGTGAAAAAGTCGGAGCACAAACCCGAAGCGCCTTCTTGAACGCCCTTGTCCATAACCAGACAATTGTAAAAACACTATAACACTACCTCAAAAAGAAAAATAACCCGTTGTATCGCTTTAAAATTAAATTTTATTTTTGTGCAAGGGTTAAGATAATGCCTAAAAAGTCTGCTGGGAATTTGCTGGGATAATGTAAATATTCAACATG
>CAKZKR010000021.1 GCA_937124615.1 uncultured bacterium | reverse complement strand
TACTCTTGACAAATGCGGGTTTTTCCCAGATAGCATCATCAATATCAAATATCATGTTTTTATTAAATAGATGTATTATATACTCAAAAAGGGGGGGGCCATACTTAAAAATAGGTCCCCGCATAAAGACAACATCTGCGCCCAAAACATGTCTCAACTGTAGCCAACGATTCAACCATACAAACACCCAGTATATTGCTTTTTTATATTTCGGTTGGTTTTCATAATACCTCATATAGAAGTTTAACGACGAATGTAAGCAGATTACACATTGATGCCCTTCTGCTACTAACATTTCTGCAAATTTTTGAACACGATACCTTATCGCGGCATATTTTTCCGTTGCATTCCCAAAGAAAACAATCTTTATTTTTTTGTCCAATTCGGACATGTATTCATTACTCCTCGCCAATAATGTCTCGTTCCACAACTTCCCCGGGACGAGTAAAGGTGTGAGGCCACATCTTACGCCCCGGATAAATGGAAGTGAGAATACCCGTATGTACTCCATCACCAATAATCGCACCTAATTTTTTCAAACCTGTTTCAATAAGTACACCATTTACCACAGAGCGATGCGGTTGTCCATCATGGCGGACATTCGCTGTTACAGTTCCACATCCCAGGTTGACACCTTCTCCTAAAATACTATCCCCCACATAATTCTGATGGGGGGCATAAGTGTTATCCAATAAAATAGAATTCTTTATTTCAGAAGCCTGTCCCACCCTGCAATTGTTACCAATAGTAGTATAAGGTCTTATCCAGCAATTGGGCCCGATAGCACATTTTTTTCCAATATATGCAGGACCCTCAATAAAACTACCCGGACGAACAACCGTTCCTTCATCAATAAATACTTTTCCTTCAATCCACGCCCCCGGCATAATGTCCCCTAAAATCTTTGGTTCTTCCATCTTATCCAACAAGAAAGCATTTGCCCGAAGTAAATCCCATGGATAGCCAATGGGTAGCCAGTATCCTTCTGCAGGGAGGACCCAGAAGCCACTTTGTTCTGCCATAATCTGTATAGCCGAGGTTATTTCGATTTCTCCTCGTTCCGACAAGGGAGTGTTATGAAGAATCGGAAAGATATTCGGTGCAAACAGGTAAGCTCCCATATTTGCGATATTAGAAAATACCACTTTAGGTTTTTCAACCAGTCTTTTCACTTTATTATCAGAATCAATTTCATAGATACCATATGCTCGAGGATCTTCTACTTCTTTGACCAAGGCACAAGGTCGTCCTTGTTGAGAAAGATTCAATAAATCTTCTGGGTCAAAGAGGTCATCTCCGTTCATTGCAATAAATGCGTCCTGGATTTCTTTTTCACACAGAAGAACCGCGTGCCCGGTTCCGCGTTGTTCTTCCTGAAAAATATACTTTATTTTTTTCCCGTACCATTCCTCTCCCAACCGCTGATGTATCATTTCTTTCTTATATCCCACCACGAGTATATATTCTTTTACAAATGGATACAGTGCTTCTAACTGAAATTCAATAATGGGCTTATTTAATAAAGGCAGAAGGGGTTTAGGACGAGTTACCGTAAGTGGGTAAGTTCGTGTACTCTTACCCGCACAAAAAATAACGGCTTGCATTTATAAAAATTACTCCTTTTTCTATTTTATCAAAAGTCATCCAGAGATATATCCTCATCCAATCCCTGGATTCTACATTGGATACATAAAAGCCATGTCCAGCAAAAGACAATGAGGTCAATACTTGCCAGAGGTATAATTATAAGCGTTTTTATGATAACTGTAAAAATAGAAGGTTCTTGCAGAATCGGTAAACCCATTATGAATAAGGCTATGAAAAGAGAAATACTAAGTATTATCCACATTCCAATTGTCTCTCCCCATTGTCGTGTAATGGGTCGAAAGACGCGGAGCAAAGAATCATCTTCAGAAAGTTTTTCGCCAGCATACATCCAGCAAATGCCCAGAGGTAGGTAAACAATGTTTGCAATGAGACCTACTCCCCCCAAAAAAGCGGATAGGTCTGAAATTCCTCTTTCTGCCATTATATTTGCGAGACGATTTATAGTAATTAATCCTGCATTTATAGCAAACCAAAGCAGAAAAAAACGGCGAAGCGCCTCTTTATCATCTCGACAACGCCATATAGGGAATTCCAGAATAACACCGATGCGGGCGAAGATAATCGATTGTAAAGCCCCTAAAACAATACAAAGGACCAATTCCCTTGTAATATCTATAAGGGATAGCAGAATGTTGTTTGGAAGATTCCCTGAGGAAAGTTCAAGGTTTAAAAATAAGAGTTCATATAAGAAAAATGCCACGGTGTGAATAAAAATATAAATGCTTACTAAGGGTATTAGTTTATTTTTATTTGTTTTTATGCGTTCCCATTGCATTATTGGACAGATCTCCCTTGTATTACTTTATACTTTCTTTTCTTCATTTTTCTTTTGTCGTTCGCGAAGAGCCGAAGATATAGGGGGCTGTTGTCGAAATACATATTTTGCTAACCGATCTCGATTGTCATCTGTTAACCCAACAAAGGTACCGCGATACATATATCTGCCTAAAGATATATTTACTTTATTAATAATCCGCATATATAAAGTGATATGTTTGGGTTCTTTCTCATCCTCCATGTTAAGGAGTATTCTAATAAAGTAAGAATCTTCAATGTCTCTGTCGATAAGTATTGCAGAACCTCCAGCACTCAAATTTATAATTCGTGCTCGAGTAGAAAATTGGATTTGACAGGGCACATCTTCTGCACTAATTTGGTTTAAGTCGTATTTTTTTTCTATTTTGACAAGGTCAACCTCAATAGGCTTGTCCAAACGGACTCGGAAATAGGCACGGGATTGGAATCGTTCTAATGAAAAGACATGGTCAAAGACATAGATTTCAGGGTCTAATTCAATTCTTCGTAATACGGTTGAAAACTGATATCGGGCATCCTCTTCTCGCCACATTTTAAAAGACACATACTGTCCTAAATTCACAGGTAACCTGTCTTGATGTGTAAAAGGAGCCACACGGAAAAAAGCGCCGTTAATATCTACAACATGGGCTTTTCTCCAGAGTGTTGGAGTTTCTCCCTGAGGCGACATCCAAACAGGTTGATTTTGATAAAGTTCTATTGTAGCGTATATACGCTGTCCATAAGGGATATAATCGTGCCCCAATCGAATACCTATTTCCCGGAGCATTTCACCAATTTCATTCAGTTCCTCAAAACTTAAATTTTTCCGAGCGTTTGTTATATATTTATGCAGACATCGAATATAATGCTGACGAAAAGTTGACACTCCCAAAGGATTCTGTGGGTCGTATTTGTATATCAGTTCTTCTAAGAGTTTTATTTCTTTTTCATTTAGCTCTTTTTCTTTCAGTATAAAGCGAACTCTTTCCCAATCCCTTAAAACACGGTTCTTTTCTTCTTTCTTCTTTTTATAAATACCTATAAGAAAGGAAACTATCAATAGAAGAAGAAATAAGAATGTTATAGCCCATAATAACCAGATATCATAAAGTAATTGCATCGATAAATCCTCAAAAAATGATTCATATATGATATATATTGTATCTTTATATCATATATATAAAATTGTTTTCTATTAGGTTTCCTTCTGCGTTTTTTTGTTTGTTGTATTTATTATTTGAATACATATGTCCTTCTTATCCGTCTAATAATTAAAGAATTGTAAAAAATATTATACTTCTCAAGGGACTATAAATGAAAACGAAAATACACATTTTATTTATATTTAATATTATTATGCTTTTTCCAATAATAAAGGTTTCGTTTGTTTATGCAGATCTTGTTGAGTTGGTAAATGGGGATAGTTTAACAGGGCAAGTAGTTGAGATAACCCGGGAGCAATTGACTTTCAATTCAGAAATTCTTGGAATAATTTTTATAAAGAGAATGGATATAAAAAAAATTGAAGGGAAAAAGCCTTTTGAGGTATCTCTCCTTAGTGGAGATACCATCCAGGGAGAAATAAACTATACAAGTGAAAAGTTGTTAATTTCAAGAGATAAAAAAAGAGAAGTGGTTTTATGGGAAGATATTAAAAGAATTATTCCCACACCTGAGTTTTCAATGCTACAAGAAAATCAGGAAGAAGCAGACCGTAGAAAATGGTCCGGGAGTGGCAAAGTGCTTGCCTCGGTTCAGAAAGGGACTACAGATACCATAAATTTTGAAAGTGGTGTAACTGTATCTGGGAAAAAGACAAAGGACCTGATAGAATTGGAATTATCTGGTAATTATGGAGAGGTAGAAAATGAAATTAATACAAGGAGATACCGTGGTAAACTACGGTATCAATACTACCCAGTGGAAAAATGGTATATATACGCAGATACCGGTGCGGAACGGGATGAAGGTAGAAAATTAGGATTACGCGGACAGATTGGGGGCGGATCCGGTTACGAACTATTATCTCAACCTCATCAGACATGGTCTGTTGAAGGAGCGATTATGTTAACTCATGAGGAATGGCTTCCATATGTCCCGTTTCAAAAAAATGAGGTAAAACAAGAACGACTCCAAGAAGGGTTAAATCAAATAGCGAGCTCTTCTCAAAGGTTAATTCAGGACCCCTCGGATATTGCAAGTTTAGGTGGTATTCTTGGAGGAGGGATGAAGGCATTAAATCCGCTGGGGAATACAGATAAAACAATATATAATTTTACAAGTCTAAAGATTGGAAGTAAATATACACGGAAGATTTTAAACTCGGATCTTTCACACAATCTGACATTTGAGCCCAGTTTAGAACATCTGGATTATTACCGGGTTATTTCTTGGACAAACCTATCGACCCCGGTGTCAAAGAATGTAAGCCTTGAAATAAATCTCAACAATGAATATGATAGCGAACACCAGAAAAGGGATATTGAGCCATGGGAACATCGTTTATCTGCAGGAGTGAAATATGAATTTGGAAATAAGGACTGATGCTTACAGATTGATTTTATAGAATTATATCTTCCTCTTATGTTATTCTTAATAATAAATGAAAATTACTATTTTTTGCGCGCCTGTAGCTCAGTTGGATAGAGCACTTGCCTCCGGAGCAAGGGGCCGTGGGTTCAAATCCCGCCGGGCGCGCCATTTTTTGGGTAGAATTTTTTTATTAAAACGCTTGTTATATTTCTTAAAAGATTTACGAATAAGAATAATCACCTCTTTCCTTTTTACCTGCTTTATGAGGTAAAATAATAATAGGTGTAAGGAAAGATTCATCTATGATAGAAGCAAATGTTGTGATTCTAACGGGGATGAAGAAAGGGGTTTCCTTTCCTGTGAATCAGGTGATAACTATTGGGAGGGGACAGGATAATCTTATTTCTCTCGAAGACCCGAAGGTTTCAAGAAAACATGCAATAATTGAACCTACAGAATCCGGTCCTTTACTTAAAGATTTAAACAGTGGGAATGGAACTTATGTAGGAAATCAAAAAATTGTAGAGTATTTACTTAAACCGGGAGATGTTTTTCGTATAGGGACACAATTAATCCGTTATGAGACCAATAAAATATCAAATGGCAACGAAGAAATGTCGGTTCGTTTTGATGCCACGGTTGATGAAGATACAGAAAGTGCGGATTTAAATATCATTCGTGAAACGATTTTTCAAGTTCCTGAGGGAAAAGTAGCAAGAGAACAATTGCAAACCATTCAAAATCGTTTACGGGCTATTTATAATGCGAACCAAATTATTGTGAGTGAGAATAATCTTAAAAATTTGTTTTCAAAAATTATGGACCAAATCTTTTCTCTTTTACCAGCCCATAATGGGGCCATTCTCTTATGGGATAAGCGAAAGAAAAGGCTTGTTTCCGAATTTGTTCATACAAAAATGGCTGTGGAGGAATATTCAATTAGTGCTACTATTGTTAACCGTGCCTTTGAAAAAAAGGAGGCTATAATCACACAGAATGCTGGAGAAGACAGTCGATTCAAAAACATTTCGGGCAGTATTATTCGCCATCGAATCGCCTCTGTGATGTGTGTCCCCCTTATCTATCAAAATAACTGCCTGGGCGTAATATATGTAGATACGCGGGGGACTTCTCGTGCATTTAGCCAGGAAGACCTTGAAATGCTTGTGGCTATTGCAGGACCTGCAGCAATCGCCTTACGGAATGCACAGTATATTGAAATGATAAAGCAAAGTTATAAAGACACATTAACTACGATTGCTAATGCTGTCGAATTAAGGGACCATTACACAGTAGGCCATACATGGCGGGTAACAAATTTTTCTATCGAGATAGCCAGAGTATTAGGATGGACAGAAGAAAAGATAGAAGAAGTTTATATGGGTGGAGTTTTACATGATGTAGGCAAGATTGCTGTGGATGATGCTATTCTTCGTAAGCCGGGGCAATTAACAGATGAAGAATTTGAAAAAATGAAAATACATCCCGTGCGGGGTGCGGACCTTTTAAGGGATATTGCTTTATTTCAACCTATTATTCCTTACTGCCTATACCATCATGAACGTTATGATGGAAAGGGTTATCCTTATGGTTTGAAGGGGAAAGAAATTCCGCTGGAAGGAAGGTTAGTAGCGGTTGCAGATACGCTGGATGCCATGACAAGTAACCGTCCCTATCGTAAAGGGATGGAGCCCGAAGTTGCGATTGAAAAGATTCGTTCAGCCAAAGGCACTCAATTAGATCCCGAAATGGTCGATGCCTTGGTAGAAGCGTACAATATAGGTAGAATACATTCATTACTTCAGGACTATCATAAACGAGATAGCCGTAGTCTGGCCTGTCCCTTTTGCAGTACTCATATTCGTATTGAGGAAGATATACAAATTGGGTCGGAATATATGTGTCCTGTCTGTGGCCGTCGACTACTTATCAAAGAATCTCATGGAGTCTTACTCGCTGAATTACTTCCTCAATCCGATATGGCGTTTACCATTATTCCTTTCCGCTATACACCTCATTCAGAGAGATAATTCGTAAGTCCCATTTTTATATGGCAACTCATATAAGACTATTTATAATATAACTATATCAGGTATATTTTGCTTCCGGATGGAAAGAGATAACAGCGGAGGTAGTGCATGTGGGGGAGTATTGTCCCGATTCCAATATAGAAACACCAATAGGATTCCCTCCTCCGAGAATTTTCAGAATGGTTTCGTTCATTATTATGTTTGTCATACCGGGGTAGCCCGGAGACCAGCGTCTACCGTGTTCATGTGGAATATGAAGCAAGTTTTGTAAATGACGATGGATATACTCTGCTGTATCTTCTGCTATTCGGTCTCCCAAACCTTGCAGGAGAAGATAGGACTCACTATCACCCTGTTCTTTAAAATAGGTCAGTCCTTCTTCAATATGTGAACCTGCTGTGCTTATCTGTATTCCTATTACATCCCATTCGTTATCGTCCATTGGGCGGAAGTATTGTGCTCCGGACACAAGGTCTTTTTCACCGGCACCGATAACGGTTGTAAATTCAATTTTTTCCAATAGTTCTTCTGTGTTTTCAGGATTAAAAACATATACATAATCGCCGTCAGATTTGGCCGGGAATATACCGTAGATTGCCTGAGGTTCTATCCATTTTCTATTGTCAACAAATGAAATCCATTTTTCAAAGAGTTTTTCCAGTTCTTTAACATGATGTCCAGCCTTTTCCTGACTGGTTTTCCCTCCAAACTTCCAGTTTAATGAGAATAAAGTCTGTTTATCAATATGTGGAATAAACTCCGTTAATGGTTTTCGGAAAATACGATTTCGAAATCGGGGGTTTTCAGGGTATTGAGGAAACGGTAATGAAATTATACGCCGTGGTAAATCTCGTAATTTTTGTTCGTCTTCTTGAAGTCTTTTTGTCGCCTGAATATAACGCTGTTTTAATGCTTCTTTGTTTTGTTGATACAGTTTTTTTCGTGTTTCATTAGAACTCGTTAATTGGTTCATAATATTGACACCGTCCATTGCGGTTCGGCAGTAGAAGACATCCGGTCGGATTTGATTTAAATCATTCTGTCCCATCATAGCAACAAATGCAGAATGACGGGGAGTGACCGCGGCACCACCTACCAAAATAGGGATATCCAAACCCTGTTCCTTACTCATACGGGCTACAGTTATCATGTGATTTGCAGTCTGTACCAGCAGGGCCGACATACCGATAGCATTGGCATTATGTTTTTTTGCCTGGTCGATGAACTCTTGTAAAGGGACCATAACCCCTAAGTCAATTACTTTATACCCATAGTTCTCAAGCAAGGTTTTGGTCAGGTCCTTTCCTATAGAATGCACATCTTGATAGACTGTCCCTAAAACGATAATTCCTCGCACAGTATCCTCCGACTGTTCACAATGTTCTTGCTTCGCTTTGTGTCGGAGATAGCCTTCGATGAAGCCCATGGCTTGTTTCATCACATCAGCAGAACGGAGCAAGTGGGGTAAAGAGACTTCACCTTTGCCAAACATATCCCCCAACTCTTGCATAGCAGACATTAGATAGTCGCTGACAAAGGTTAGGGGTTCGTGCTTTTCCAGTGCGTTTGCCACCTGAGGGACAATTAAATCCTGATATTCGTGGACAAACCCTTGAAATTCAACCTGCCCTTTTTTTCTTTCTTTAAAACCGTCTTTTATTTTTTCACAAATAGCGGTTTCAATAGGTAATTCGTCATAATTACTTTTTTTTACGGTCTCTTTTTGTTTGAGGGATAATGCTCGTTCCTCCAATATCGAGAAAGAGTCCATGTCACGATCAAAGATTATCTTTTGTGCAAGACGATAGTCCTCAGGGTCAAGATTTTCAACGAATACATAATGCTGGGGGTTTAGGATTGCAGAATGGAGACCGCGTTTTCGGGCTTCATCTAAAAACACGGATGTAAGCACCTTTCGCATGTGGGGTTTTTGAGCCAATCCGTTTGTTAGGTTTCCGACACCGATAACTGTAAAAGCATGGGGTATTTCTTTACGGACCCGTTCTATTCCTTGTAGAGTTTCCAGTGCGTAGTTTTGTGTTTCATCCGGTTCCGCTCCAATAGGAAAGACATTTACATCTATAAACAGTCGTTGAGAAGAAACACCGTAATGTTCTGCTTTTTCAACAATCTTTTTTGCCAGTTCAATTTTCCGGATTGCGGTATCGGCTGGACCTCTGGAATCTGTGCACAGGGCTACATAAAAGCATCCAAAATCCTTTGTAAGGGGTAAAAGAACATCCAGTTTGGTTTTGCCGGGTTCTACTTCTTCCAAAGATATAGAATTTAAAATAGGTACTCCTGCGTAGTAATGAACGGCTTCTATCAAGGCATCCGGTTGGAACGAGTCAATGCACATAGCCCCCTTAATATCAGCACTAATTTGGTGTACGACCTGAGCAAGAGTTTGCACTGTGTTTACATGGTTTGAATCCATACAAACATCGATAATCTCACATCCCAGATCATTAACCTGTTCACGAGCCACTTCTTCTAATGTATCTATATCAATACCGGTATCTGTTTCAACCGCTTCACGAATCTTTTTTGAGCCCCGAACATTTAAGCGTTCTCCAATACGGATAAGAGAACGCGATGCATCCAGAGCAACGGCATTCTGTACGCCTGAAATAAATACCATATCCGATACCTTGCGGGCTGTAGGTTTTTTCCCTTTCAACCGTTCTACTAATTCCGCAATATGTTCTGGTCGTGTACCACAACATCCACCGACAATATTCAGTCCATACTCCAATGCCAGAGAACTTAGAATATCTGCAAAAGGCTGAGGGGCAAGACGGAAAACCGTTTTTCCTCCTTCTGATTGAGGTAAGCCCGCATTAGGTATTGCGCTTAGGGGAATATGAGCGTAACGAGACATTTTCTCAATGGCGGTATGCATTAAATCAGGACCAATGGAACAGTTTATACCAAAGACATCAACACCCAATGCTTCTATAGTGACCAGAGCGGAATGTATATCTGTATTAAAAATTTGCATGCGGGCGAATGGGTCTACTGTTACCTGAGCAATTATGGGGAGATATTTCCCACATTCCTGCATAGCATCTCGTGCTCCAAAAATACCTGCTTTCAACTCTAATATATCTTGCTGAGTTTCAAACAGTATGACGTCAACACCTCCATCAATCAGACCTTTTGCTTGAATATGGAAATTTTCTCTTATTTCCTTAAAGGTCGATGGGGTCAAACCTGCGCGTGAGAAAGTCAATATGTGATTGGAAGGGCCTATTGAACCCAGAATAAATAAAGGTCGACCATCGTATTTTTCGGATTGACAATATTCCCATCGTGCATCGTAAGCAATTTCGGCTCCACGGCGACTGAGATAATAACTCCATTCTTTGTGGGTTAGTACTTGTAAGGTTAGATTATAAGGGTTATGGGGAAATATCTTGGTATCCAGTTCTGTAAAATCATATTCAGATAGACGCAAATAGGAGGCCCCAAAGGTATTTGTTTCAATAGCGCTACTCCCTGCCTCGAAATATTTTTTGTGAATGGATTTTATCGATTCCGGTGCGGAGAAATTGATTAAATCGGTAAGCATGCGATAAGGTTCACCACCATAGTACTCGGCACCTAAATTGAGGTCCTGTACCATAGTCCCTGTGGCACCGTCAATGATAAGAATATTGTTTTTTATGTAATCTAAAAAATGCATATATTATTTCAAGGGTTTCCTTGATAACATGAATGTGTTTTGAGGGTTTAAATAATATCATAGAAAGGAGTTGTGTTTATCTATTGAGTCAGACAGGTCGGACAAGTCGGACGGGTCGGACGGGTCAGACTCGCCTAAACGGAGGGCAATGATTCAAATTTTTCCGGTAATAAAACAAGATGTATTTCTTCATACCCAAATCGGGAAGTGTTAAAAACAATACCTGAACTATCTGGCAGGAAAGATGCATGGGGATGGACTTTAAGATCGTTCCCTATTTTTCCAGAAACAAGCAATCGCCGTTCCTTCTTTTCCGGATGAATGAGCCAGATGTTTCTATCAAAATCATCTCCTAAAACCCACTTAAAATTATGGCTTCCATGAGTGTGCCATGCGGGATATTTTGTGAGTAAGTTTATAATACTTTTTTCCCCATTTTCTATGGTAGTTTCCGCAACACCGTGGGGTAATTCCTTATGTTGTTCATCATAAGGCCAGATGGTAAACAAAGCCCGTTCTTTTCCCCACCATACTTCATGAGTTACCCAGAGTTCATTGTGTTCCACAAAGAAAGGTTCTACTTTATTGGTTTGTTCTGACCAATACCATGTTCTTTGAGGGCTATCTCCACCCGTTTCCCAGCAGAACATAACCAAATCTGAATTCCAAAAGTTGGGTTGTACATGTCCTATTTCAAAAGGGGTTTTTGCACACTTTTCCCACTTCCCTGTAAGGATATTTATTCTCCGAAGAATACTTTGTTCGTCTCTTTCTTTTTTTGTTGCACAATATAACCATTTTTCATCCGCTGATATACCTATTCCACCTATCAGCGTTCCATACTCTTGTGGATATATTCCTATTTCTGTCCTTCTCCCATTGGGTTCTTGCTTAATGATTTTCTCTTCTTTGAAGAAATAAATCCGTTCGGTATTCCAGGATAATGAAAAATTACCGGTGTTTTCTTCCAATACAGGCGAAACATTTTTTGTCTTTCTTTCCAAACGGTGGACCTGCATTTTCCCGGTAGTGCGATTGGATAGGAAATAAAAATGTTCACAGTTCTTTCCCCACATAGGATGTGTCTGGTATATTGTTGTATTTGATGAAGGTCCTGTAATTATTTTATATATTTTTGCTCCTGTCTTCTCATCTTCATACATTTCAAAATCATTCCACAAATTAGGATGCTTTCTCGAAGAATCCTGTCCCTGTGCAAAAGACAAACCCGTAATAAGTAGTGAAGATGCAAGAAAATGACGACGGGTAAATAGTGTGTTTTTTCCTTGATATATGTTTGACATATAGCCCTTTCGATGGAATTGCTGTGTTTTTATTATGGTGTAAAATCTACAGAAGGGGTTAAAGAAAGAACCCAGTTTTTTATCAATTTTATAGCATTTTCCACATCGGTCAACGAGACGATTTCGGCAGGCGTATGCATATAACGGTTCGGAATCCCAACGAGCCCTGTGGCAACTCCCTTTCGACTTAATTGGATGGCATTTGCATCTGTCCCTGTAGCACGAGGTGCCGGCATAAGTTGATACGGAATATTCTGGCTTTGGGCTACTTTTATCAATCCTTCCAGGACTTTTGGATTTATATTGGGACCCTTATCTAATATAGGTCCTCTTCCTATCTTAATATCGGCGTATTTTGCTTTATCAATTCCGGGATGGTCTGTTGCCCAACCTACATCTACAGCAATGGCTGTATGGGGTTCACAAGCATAGGCACTTGTAATCGCACCCCGTAAGCCGATTTCCTCCTGCACTGTGGTTACACAGTAAACGGCTATTTTTAATTTCTTTTTTGGCAAGTTTCGTATGGCTTCAAGGCAAACGAAAGCACCGATACGGTCATCCAAGCCCCGCGCCGAAATTAGGTTGTTTTTAAGTTCACGAATAGGAACATCCAGAGTTATCGGGTCCGCAACGGATACTATTTTTTCTGCTTCTTTCTTATTTTTTACGCCTATGTCAATCCATAATTCATGAAGTTGCGTTGTTTTTTCCCGTTCCTTTTCCGGTGTGAGATGAATAGGCTTTCTACCAATAACTCCGTGAATATCCCCCTTTGTTGTATGGATTACTACTCGTTGTCCGGGAAGAATGGCTGTATCTACTCCACCGATGGCTACTGCGCGAATAAAACCATCTTCATCGATAGAATTGACCATTAATCCGATTTCATCTACATGACCACAAAGCATCACCCTTAAGGGGGCCTCTTTATTAATAACATAGAACTGATTTCCGTGAACATCTTTATAGATTTCATCTACATAGCTGTTCATGTATTCTCTACATTTTTCCTGAATTTTAACCTCGAAGCCAGAAGGACTGGGAATATTGAGTAGGTCGAAAAGAAAATTTTTTGAAGAAGGTGATAACATAAACGCCATCCTTTTTGTTGGATATAAATTATCATACAAGGGGTAGAGAGGACAAATGAAGTAGAAGAAATCAGTTGGATCGTTTAGAATGGTAGACCATTTAAAAAAATTATTATTGACAGAAGTTAGAAATAAAGATAAATCCCCTTTCTTTTTTCTTTCTTCTATCGCTACCTACAATTTTTAATGTTTTATATCTAACAATGTACTTTTTTAAACCACCTCTATTCTAATTATACATGATTTTTTTTTTGTTTTGCTTGAAAGTTATAAGATTTTTTATCTAAATAAATCCTTATAAATCATAAATATATACAATTAGACGGATTTTTTATTACAAAAATTTAAAATTTTTTAAAATTTTATTTGACAAAAGGGGTTAATTCATGTTAAATTTGAGTTTGCGTCAAAATTGAATAGTAAATGGTTCGATAAAAGATACAATTATACATAGAAGAGGAAAAGGAATTAACCTTTTTCTAAAAGGAGCCGAAACGCGTGAAATCGTGGACGATAATCAGGCTTCCGAAAAAGGAAGGTGAGAAAATCCATGTGAGGTTATCACCGAGCGTATTTGGTTTTATTTTACTTTTAATAGGTGTGTTAACCTTTTTTACTTCCTTTTTATATACCCGTCAACATATCATTTCTACACATTTATCAGAATTAAAGCACATTAATCGGAACCTGGAATATGCAACCGGTAATGGAACTATAACTTCGGCAGTTTCGAAGCAGGTTTCTGAAGAGGAACTGCGTCGTCTGGAAAATCGACTTCGTTCGGAATATGAGTCAACTATTGCGGTTATTACCTCTCAGTTGAATGAATTGCTTGAGGTAGAAACGAAAGCACGACAAGCCACAGGTTTAACTCCAAAATACAAAACACCGGCTGTGGATAATTCCCCTCGTAAAGAAGGAGGAAAAGGTGGTCCTGCTGGTAGAAGTTCCAATACCGAGTTTCATCTGAGCCGTAACACCATAAGTGTTCCCACGCTGTTACGGAGTTCCAATAGGCTCTCCGCAGATTTATTATTGCAGGAGATTGCTTTACGAAAAATAGGTTTTCAGGATTTGCTTAAAGGGGTCGAGGCTCAAAATGTTAAGATTGAACGGACTCCAAATAGTTGGCCTATTGCGAAACGAATGGGTAAGTTAATGTCGTATTTTGGGTATCGTAGAGACCCGTTTACACGAAGGATAAGGCATCATGATGGATTGGATATATCGGCGCCTTATGGGACACAGGTTATATCTGCGGGTAAAGGAACGGTAGTTTTTGCAGGGCGTGAAGGGGATTATGGAAAGACTGTGATTATAGAGCATGGTAATGGTATGCAAACCGTATATGCCCACTTATCACAAATCAGTGTTACTGTCGGTCAGAATATTGAAAAAGGACAGGTTATTGGTGCAGTAGGGAGCACGGGCAGAAGTACGGGTCCGCATTTGCATTTTGAAATCCGAATTGGAAAGCAAGCAGTAAATCCGTTAAAATACTTAAGTAGATAGCAATAATTTGCTTTTAGTATAGTATATCTATCTTTTATAAAATCAGGTAAACTAAAAGAGTAGGAAGATATTATGTTAGATGTAAGAAAGAAAGGCCCGGGTGAAATGGATGTTGCAAGTATAATAGGAGTGGGTACTGTTGTAAATGGTGATATAAATTCAGAGGGGTCCCTTCGGGTGGAAGGCGAAGTCATTGGTAAAATCACCAGTAAAGATACCGTTATAATTCATAATAACGGCAAGGTAAAAGCGGAAATTCGAGCCCAACAGGTTATTGTAAGCGGTGAAGTTCAGGGGAATATATTTGCGACAGAGCGATTGGAGATTACGGCCTCTGGAAGAGTAATTGGGGATATTACGGCACCTCGGGTTAGCATTGCGGAAGGCGTTGTTTTTGAAGGTAAATGTACAATGAAACCTCCATCCGCTCCATCAACCGCTCCTGCACAGCAAAAATAAAGAGGAACAAGTTCCAATAATATTTAATTTTTTTACTTTAACACAGGTTTTTCCTGTGTTTTTTTATAAGTGAATATATGAAAATACAACCCTTTTTATTGTTTCTTATTTTCAAAATTGATTTTTTTTAATTTCCGCCAGAGTGTATTTCTACCGATTCCTAATTTTTGTGCTGTTTTCGTTCGGCTGTAATGGCATTCTGCAAGGGTTTTTAGAATGATTTCTTTTTCCATTTCTATTAAGGATTTCGAAGGATTTTTAGGGAAGTTTTTCCCTGCATTCCATAGTCCCAAAGCCCGCTCAATCATCATGGATGCTTCGTTAGGCTGAAATGGAATGAAGATGTACCCATAAACTCCTTGCTTCATCAATTCTACGGCCTGAGGGATTTGTTGCGCTGTAGCAAGAACAAGGGTCGGCAATGAATTTGCATATTTTAACGCATAAGTGTAATCATCTGTGATTAATATATCTGCTATGTCTGTTACAACTGCGTATCCATGTGCTTCAAGAAGTGTTTTTAATGTGAACTCATTTCTCGGTTGCTGGATATATAGTTTTACACGAGGCATATGAACAATCCTATTACTTCAATTTACTTATAAATAGTATAATACAATCCTAAAAGAATAATATATAAAAGCCCCATCGACCTTTTATGTTTACAACGGTTCATGAAAATACATCAAAATACTTATCGTGGAGCGAAGCAATCCGCGAAGTATTCTATATGTCCTGGCCTATTGTATTGGGTTCCCTTTCCTATACAGTAATGGAGTTTTGTGATAAGTGGATGGTCGCCCAATTAGGGACAGTACCTCTGGCTGCGGTTGGTTCTGCGGGGATATGGTCCTACACCATGAGTACATTGTTATTAGGTGTGGTTGGATGTACTGGGACCTTTGTAGCCCAATCATATGGGAAAGAAGTATGGAAGGACTGCTCAAGATATACCTGGCAGGGTATTTATCTCTCATTATTTTCCATCCTGCTTGCGGGACTCTTATTTATCCTTTCTAATTTACTGTTTTCGGGGATGAAACATAGCCCGGAGGTAACTCAACAAGAATTAATATATTTCCGTATTCGTTTATTGGGTTATTTCCCGATGGCTGTAGGTTCCGCATTAGCATCTTTTTTCCCATCCATTAGCAAACCTCGGATACCCATGTACTCAGCCATTATAGGAAATATCCTAAATCTTATATTAAATTACATTTTAATTTTTGGTAAGTTGGGATTTCCGAGACTGGAAATTGCAGGGGCCAGTTATGCGACGGTCATTTCACAGTGGACGCAAACATTGATATTGTTTTCTTTGTTCCTTAAACCCGGGTTGCATCAAAAATTTGGGACGCGGACCTATTACCACATCGATTATCGCCGCATGAAGGAACTCGTGAGAATTGGTATGCCGGCGGGGTTATCTATGTTTTTGGATATCTGTAACTGGAGTATCTTTACAAGTTTTATTGTCGGTCGGTTTGGAGATGTTTCGCTTGCCTCGCATAATGTCGCTATCAGTTTTATGCATCTATGTTTTATGCCCGCTGTGGCTGTAAGTATTGGTATCTCTGCCATCGTGGGTCAATGGTTAGGACGGAAACAGATACAGATTGCAAAACAGAGGGTATATGTGGCTCTTGCCCTGTGTATGGGATATATGGTTACAATGGGGTGTATCCTTGCAATTTCGGGTGGAAAACTCATTTATTATATATTTAGCAAAGACCCTGAGGTGGTTCATTTTGGACATCGACTTTTAATTTTAGCCGCCTTATTTCAAGCCTTTGATGCCGTTAATATAATTTGCCTGGGTGCTCTACGAGGTGCCGGCGATACTCGCTGGGTAATGTGGGCGATGGTTATAAATGCTTATGGTTTTTTCCTTCCATTAGCAGTTATTATGGGTTTTCTACTGGGATGGGGGGCCTTCGGTTCCTGGATTTCCGCAACAATTTATATCGCAGTGTTAAGCATGACCTTGATATACAGGTTCCTTTCTGAAAAGTGGACAAAAATTATGATTTTTACGGAGCAAACCATCCCCTGAACGCGGACCTATCCGACTTGTCTGACCCGTCCGACTGATTAATACCCAAAACAAAATCAAATATGGTAAAATGAAATTTAATTAAAATATGAAATATTTAACAAAAAAAACAACTAACGGAAAGGAACAAAATATGAACCGGAACCCATTTTTTCTAACTATCTGTATAATGTCTATTTTCCTATCCCTAACAACAGTCAATATCAAGGCTGATGAAACATGTTCCGCAGAGAAAGGGGAATGGATTCAATTATTTGATGGAAAATCACTTCAAGGCTGGGTGCAATTTATACCCGACCCGAACGCAGACCCTTCAAAAACCTGGATTATAAAGGATGGCGTTATCCACTGCACAGGGAATCCTGCAGGTTATATTCGCACAGATAAGAAACACAGCAATTATCAATTACAGTTAGAATGGCGTTGGGCAGGCTCACCCGGGAATAGCGGGGTCCTTCTCCATGTTCAGGACAAGGACGAAGTCTGGCCTAAATCGATTGAGGCACAACTTATGCACGAAAACGCAGGGGATTTCTGGGTGATAGGTGGAACGGATTTTGAAGAGCACACGAACAAAGACGACCGACGCGTTCCCAAGCGTGCGGATTGTAGCGAGAAAAAACTCGGCGAGTGGAATCAATATGATATTTGGTGCGAGGGCGATACCATCCGTGTTTTTGTCAACGGTGTTTTACAAAATGTAGCCCATAAATGCACCGTAACAGAAGGTTATATCGCCTTACAAAGCGAAGGCGCTCCCATCGAGTTTCGAAATATCAAGATACGGAAAATAGAACCCAAAAAGTAATTAGATACCTTCTCCAACCAACGGGATGCCGGAGAGGGGAAGGTTATAAATTTGCAGATTTACCTTCATTATGCCCTTAGGGGTTCAATTTTTTCACCACAGAGAAGCCCAGAGGGACACAGAGTTTTTATCTCTTTTTACTCCGTGTTTTTCTGTGAACTCTTTGGTTCAATTTATTCACTATCCCCACTTCCTCCTCTGTAATCTCATACAGATTATACACCAACTCATCTATCTCCCGCTCTAAGTGGCTGGTATCGGTTTGCGGGTTGGCTTTTTTGGCGGAAAGGATGTTGTCTATCAAAGTCTCCATAATATTAATGTTTCAATATTTATTCGAAAAATTTAAAGAATAAATCATTATTTACAATTTAATTTTCATTTGCTTTTTTATTCTTATCCGGTTTAACTTGCCAATTTTCACAAATATTTTTCCATTCAACGTTTCTTTCTTTATTGTTAACCCAAACATCCCAAAATTCTGGATCGCTTGATTTTGGTCTTTGTACCTCCGGTAATTCATTCATTTCTACAATAGTAGGAATGGGTAATGCCCAGCCAAGGATAATTGCTTTTCTTGATGGCAGTATTGAAAGTTCGTTCAATATATTACTCATAGCATCAGGAACAAGTTTCCTTACCATTTCCTGGTCTCTATCGCTGACAATTCTATGTAGTATGAAAGTGTTGCACTGAGACAATACAGTTTGTGATAGTTCCGAAGGTCGTTGAGAAGCAAGTACTAAACCTAAACCAAATTTTCTTCCCTCTTTAGCTATCTTATCAAAAATTTGCGAACACAGTTGCTGAGACGAAATATTTTCATCATCTGTTTCATACCTTTTGATTAAATTATGAGCTTCGTCCACTACCAAAACGGTAGGCAGCACCTCGCCAAATTCTTTTTTGTACCGATGAAGAGCTTCAAAAACTATTCGAGCTAACACTGCCACTGTCAAGTATAATATTTCAGAAGGAACTAATGAAAGGTCAATAATGTTAATAGATGGATTATTATCATTATCGCCGATATAATTCTTAAGCCATTGTTCCAGAGTAAGTTCTTCAGCTGTTTGCGTATTAATTACCGAGGCTATGCGCACATCGGTAAAGAGACTACGCACTCTCATGATAAAGAAATCAAGATATTGTTGCTGATTTGCCTCTTGTGCCAATCGTTCTAAATGACTAAGAAAATCATCGTTTTTAAAGAATATGGGGGAATCTTCGTCAGGTCCTTCGTAAGGTTTTAATTCTCCAATTTTTGGCTCAGCATTTTTTATGATTTCTAACAGAGGATTAACTTCTTCCAAGGAAAATATGGGAAAATAACCTTTATTATCCTTTTGTTTGCTATCTAAAATTTGTTGAAGTTTATTCTCTAAGTTTCTTTTTAAATCGGATAATTCATCAGATATCGAATTAA
Source organism: uncultured bacterium (assembly GCA_937124615.1). Taxonomy (GTDB): domain Bacteria; phylum Hydrogenedentota; class Hydrogenedentia; order Hydrogenedentales; family Hydrogenedentaceae; genus Hydrogenedens. The sequence goes on along the minus strand of CAKZKR010000021.1, from coordinate 2,153 downwards.
ATGTGCTCAAAGATTTTGTTATTCCCTCTAAAAACTCACCATAATTTTGTTTTCCAGGGAAATTAGAGAGCTTTGCACCATCTTTCTGATAATTCAATAAGCTAATCTTTATACTAGTTAGGAAGTTCTTAAATAATATATCGGCATCCGCTTCTTTTGAAATATCCGCATTTTTCACTTCCCTTAAAGCCCTTCTCAATAAAGGTCTTTGCGTTCTGGCACTTGCTTGAGCTATAGAAGCCCATTCCCAGCTATTCCACATCCAGCTTGGGACTTTTAGTAGGCTAACTTGTTCATCATCTCTTATTTTAACAGCATACCTTTTTACATTGCCTAACTCATCAAAACATTTGCTATATTCCCCATTGGGGTCAAGTATAATAAAACGAGCATTAACTTTTTTATCTTGATTTTCTATTTCATTTGAAGCACTTTCAATTGACCAACGAATAAGGCCTGCAACAGTACAGGATTTTCCGCTACCAGTATTCCCCAATATGGCGAGATGTCTTCCAAACAGTTTATCTGGATCAACATAAATAGGAGCATCGGCTGCAATGGGAGAAGTACCTATTTTAATTCTGGCATTTTGGTCTTTATTCTGTACAATTGCTTGTAATTGATTTTTTGTTGGTATAATGACTACATCGCCCACCGATGGGAAAACAGAAACACCTCGTTCAACTTCATAATTTTCATTTATTTCCTTCAAAATACCTAAAGGAGCAAGGGATAATTTTCGTAAAGGGTAAGGGAGGTCAATAATATCAAAATCCTTATATCCTTTTCGTTTGGGATAAGATGAATATTCAATACCTATCCAAGTTATTATGCCAATTATGGCGCCAGATTCATTAGGAATAAGTAAAAAACCATTAATTCTGGGGAAAAGCTGTGGGTTACCTGTATTCAACGAAGTATTTGCAGGAGCCTCTGTATCTAAAAGCACCCTGATTTCTCTGGGAGAAACAAATTCAACAGTACCAATAATGGTATTTCTTATTTGGTCATAGGTATTCATTTTTCACTTTCTTTTGATGATGTTGTATTGTCGTTTTCTACGCTTGTCCCCCGTTTTTCTAAAATTCTTCGTTCTCTTTCTGAAATTCTATCAATAGCTGGCTTTGGTAAGTAATACCTAACAAGCTTTTCAAAATCTCCTAACTCATTACCAATGAGCAGAGTTAATTGTGATAAGTTACATTTTTCTATAAAATTTTTTATTCTTTCATTAGCTAAATCGTAAGAGATGATTACTAAATGCGTAGATGGAATGGTAAGCATATCAAGAATAATTCTGTTGATATGAGAATCGCCAAAACCATAACCATAAGTAACCAATACAGAATTAGGTCGGCAAATGGCTGACGAAAAATCTCTGAATAATTCTGAATATGGGAAAAAGGCTGTTTCGTATAATTTTGATGAATTAGGGTAAATCACAATACTTTGGTAAGGGTTTTCAAAATAATTTTTGAAATCTTCTGAAGTAGCACCAAAGGGTAAAGGGACCTTGATAATTTTATCATTTTCAAACTTCCAGTCAATTGACCCGTGTATTTTTGTATATTTAACTACACCCTCTACATATCTGGGTTCTCCTCTTATACCTGGTGGATTGTAATGATAATCCAGATCAATTCGGTGAAATCTCATTATTGGTTGTAATTTACCTACAAATCGGTCGAGCATTAAAAGCCCAGCTTCATCCAAACCATATTCAATAAAACGATCATAATTGCTGGTAAAAATATGCAGACGATCTCTTGTGGCTGTTCTACTGGCAAAACTGAGTAGAAAATTCTTTAATAAGTCAATTGTTACTTTATTGTTTTTGTTGTTATTGTTATTGTCATTACTATTAAGTTGTTGACTTTGAGAATTTTGTTGATTTGTTGTATTAGTCACTATATCAATAAAAGCCTTTTCATTTTCTAAAATATTTCGAATAAATTCATTAAGTTTCTCATTTATTTCTTCTTTAAGTTCACTTGCTTCTGTGCTTTGATTCAGTATTTCATACCCTTCTAAAAGTTTAAGAGCCACCCGTAAATCATCTTCAAAATTTGGCTCCCCTCGTCCCAGATAGTTTGCTTCTTCTTCGGCCTTATTCCCTATTAGGAATTTATATTTTTCGTTGCTGAACTTAATTC
>CAKZKR010000020.1 GCA_937124615.1 uncultured bacterium | reverse complement strand
TAATTTGCAACGGGTGTTTCATTTATAAGTAGTAAATTGGGACATCGGGCATTTTTTGGAACAGGAAGGGGGCTTAAAACACATATTTTCACACCTTTTTAGCCTCATTTTATTTGGCATGAAGTTTGCTTAAATCTAAATGAAATTTGAATACGATTAAAAACATAAACAAACCTTAACAGAAGGAGGTATAAGCCATGAGAAGATGGTGGGACCCCATTCGAGAGTTGGAACAGATCAAACGCGAAATGGATGATTTGTTCCGTACTTTTAGTGAGGATGTCTGGGACATCCCGTTGTTCCGATTCTCTTTCTTACCGGGTGTCTCCGCACGGACTTATCCTCTCGTCAATCTTGCGGAGGATAAAGATAATGTCTATGTGGAGGCATTGGCTCCGGGTATTGACCCTGAATCGTTGGAAGTCACTGTGCTAAATAATACCGTCCGTATCGCTGGTGAGAAGCCTGCGATTAAGGATGTAAAGCCGGAGGCCTTCCATCGCAACGAGCGTGGTGCGGGGAAATTTATTCGCACTATCACACTCCCCGTCGAAGTGGATGCAGACAAGGTCAAAGCAGAGTATAAAAACGGTATTCTATTGTTAACTCTACCTAAAGCAGAGTCTGCCAAACCGAAACAAATCGCCATTACAGTAAATTGATAACCTGAAACAAAAAGGAGGTGTTAACTATGAAAGAAACCACAATTCCCGTCAAAACCCACAGCAAACATGTTCCCGATACTCGGGACAGCACAAAAACACTCTGTCCCCCTGTTGATATCTTCGAGTCAGCAGAAGGACTGACGGTGATAGCAGATTTGCCCGGCGTCCAGAAGGAAGATATCCAGGTTCAGGTGGAAAACGATATTTTGACTATCAAAGCAGTTTCTAAAAGCATTTTGACTCTTGACCCGACCTATCGGGAATTTGAACTATATCCCTACTTCCGTCAGTTCCAGTTGAGCGACAAGACGGACCAGGAAAAGATTAAGGCTGAGATGAAAAATGGTGTGTTGATTATTCACTTACCGAAGAAAGAAGAAGCCAAACCAAGGCAAATTTCCATTACGGTTAGTTAAGAAACAAAAGGGCTGGTTCGTGCTTTAGCGAGCCGGCCCTTTAATAATAAAAGGAGGTGAGGTATATGCGTAATACATTAATGCCTATCTCTCTAAGGGAAAAGATAAATGATTTACGGCAAACCTTAAATAACTGGTTGGATCGTTTCATAACGACCCGTAAGGATACAGGCAATTGGTCAATCCATGAGCCTGTTTTCTTTGACTGGTTCAATACCACTACATTTCCCTCGGTGGATGTTGAAGAGAATGATGAAAATGTGATTGTAAGTGCAGAAATGCCCGGCTTATCCGAGAAAGACTTTGAAGTTGAACTTCAGGGGCAGAGACTTATCCTGCGTGGCGAGAAAAAATTCCAGCAGGAAAAGAAGGATCGCTCTTATTACTATGCAGAATGCCAATACGGTTCCTTCTCACGAGTTATACCGTTGCCCTGTGAAGTTATAGCGGAAAAAGCCGAGGCAATTTACAAAAATGGAGTTTTGCGGGTTTGCCTGCCCAAAAGTGAGTCTGCAAGAGGACAGCGTGTTCAAATTAAAATTATGTGATACATAAAAAAGGTACAGAATCCCTGCATTTTATAATTTTTCAAGAGATTAAAGATTTTTTACCCATTGTAGATGAAAAACCTCCCCACTCATGAGGGGAGGTTTTTTATTTATGAAATGGAGTTTTTTTAAGAGAAAGTTTTATACAAGATTAAAAAGAGAAAGTCGTAGGAGGATAGAGCCCCTATTATAGGTTTTCTCCATTTTACTTTTTTAATGTAGGAATGGTATAATCTCTTGCCCCGTTTTTGATTCAATTCATAGTGCCTTTCGCTTTACAACGAGAAGGAATTTATCGTTGAATTCATCACATTCTGAATCAGAGTTAGTTTTTGGTATCCAGGAGTTATTTAAAAAACATCCGGCTCGACGCAGTAGTATTATTCCATTACTTCAAGAGATACAGGAACATTACGGATATGTTTCGCCGCCCGCTGTGGATGCAATGTCGGAATATCTGGGGGTATCTGCATCAGAGATTTACGGGGTAGCGTCATTTTATACACAGTTTAAATTTGTACCTCCGGGTAAGTATGTTATTCAGATATGTCAGGGAACAGCATGTCATGTGCGTGCTTCTTCAATTGTTTTAGAGGCATTGCGTGAGGAATTGAAAGTGGAACCCGGCCATACTACATCCGATGGCTTGTTTACATTGGAACGAGTTGCTTGTGTTGGATGTTGTGCATTGGCCCCTGTAATGGCAATTAATGGCAAGGTCTATGCTCAGATGACACAAGATAAAGTACGTGAAGTGATAAAAGAATATCGACAAAAAGAAGAAAACAAAACAGGTATATAAAGATGATAGCAGAAGATACGATGGAGATTTTATATGAACGGGCGCAGGAAGAGTGGGACAAGATAGAGAATAATACACTTCCTGTGGTTTTTGTAGGTTCTGCAACTTGTGGTCGTGCGGGAGGAGCCCTTGAAACGGAAGAAATTATCAAAAATCTTTTAATACAAAATAAAAAATATGCAATATTTGTTGAAGTAGGTTGTTTGGGTCTCTGTGTATTGGAACCTATTATTATGGTTCAGCCGACGGAGGGGCTTCCTATATGTTATGGCCCTATACGACCGGAAAATGCGGAAGAATTTGTGCGACGCGTTTTCATAGAAGAAGGTGTGTGGGAGGAAAAACTTATTGGTGTAATGAGTACAGATGTGTATCGTGGTTTACCTCCGATTTCAAAACATCCGATGCTGGAACTGCAGGTTCGCAATGTGCTCCGTAATTGTGGCTTGATTGACCCGGAGAATTTTTATCATTATTTAGCTCATAATGGGTATCGTGGTTTTTTGAAATCTTTGAATATTGGGACCGATGCGGTGTTGGAAGAGGTGAAAAAATCGGGTTTACGAGGTCGTGGAGGAGCAGGTTTCCCAACATGGAAAAAATGGTCTTTCGCACGGGATACTTCAGCAGATATAAAGTATCTTATATGTAATGCAGATGAAGGAGACCCGGGAGCCTTTATGAACCGGTCGGTCTTGGAGGGCGACCCGCATTCCGTACTGGAAGGGATGTTGATTGCAGGATATACGATTGGGGCCCGGTATGGATATGTTTATTGTCGTGCGGAATATCCCTTAGCCCTACGGCGCTTAGAAATAGCGATTCAGCAGATGTATGAGCATGGACTATTGGGGAAGAACATATTAAGTAGTGGTTTCTCTTTTGATATAACGATAAAAAAAGGTGCCGGTGCCTTTGTTTGTGGAGAGGAAACCGCTCTTATTACTTCCATAGAAGGCCATCGAGGGATGCCCCGTCCCCGTCCGCCGTTCCCTACGAACAGTGGATTGTGGGGGAAACCGACTGTTATCCAGAATGTGGAGACATTAGCGAATGTGACCTTGATTTTGCAAAGGGGAGCGGACTGGTATGTACAATACGGGACAGAGAACAGTCGGGGGACAAAAACATTTGCACTGGCGGGTAAAATTAAACGGACAGGATTGGTGGAAATACCATTAGGTATTCCTTTACGAAAGGTTATATTTGATGTAGGTGGTGGTATTCTGGATGATAAGGAGGTAAAAGCGGTTCAAACAGGGGGACCCTCTGGGGGTTGTATTCCTGCGGATATGTTAGACCTGCCTGTGGATTATGAATCATTGACGAAAGCGGGAAGTATTATGGGTTCGGGTGGAATGATTGTGCTGGATGAAGATAACTGTATGGTAGATATTGCCCGCTATTTTCTTTCTTTTACGCAGGCAGAGTCCTGCGGAAAGTGTACTCCCTGTCGTGTGGGTACACGGGCTATGTTGGGTATTCTCGAACGGATTTGTGCGGGTAAGGGCGAGTTTGCGGATATTATCCGTCTTGAAACCCTTGCTCAGACAGTAAAACAGGGTTCTTTATGTGGATTGGGACAGACCGCTCCGAACCCTGTACTATCGACACTCCGTTATTTCCGTCATGAATATGAAGAACACATTAAGTCAAACGAATGCAGGGCTTTTGTTTGTGGACCTCTTATTTCTTACCATATTGACCCTGAACGGTGCGTCGGGTGCACTATGTGTGCCAAAGCATGTCCTGTGAAAGTAATATCGGGTAAACGCAAAGAAGCCCATGTAATTGACCAGGAGACCTGCATTCGTTGTGGTCAATGTCTTCGAGTTTGTCCTGCGATGTATTCCGCTGTATATCGGCGAAGTGGTTCTCGTGTTCGCTATGAACCAATTAAGGAACGAAAGAAGAAAACAGGTTAAAGGGTTATATATTAATAGAGGTGATTTTACGGTGAATGTAGTTATTGATGGAAAAACAGTTGAAGGTCGGGCTGGTGAAACGATTCTGGAATGTGCTTTACGGTATGGAATATCCATACCGCATTTGTGTACACATCCCGCCCTGCCACCTTTCGGCGCTTGCAGGATATGTATTGTTGAAGTAGAAGGGATGCGGGGTTATCCAACTTCCTGTTCTACACCAATAGCAGAAGGGATGGTTATTCGTACTCAGACGGAGGCATTGCGTCTTTTACGCAGAAATATTTTAGGACTTATGATGTTAGAACATCCGAGTGCGTGTCTTGTCTGTGAACGGAGGGATTTGTGCGATAAATATCGGCCAAAATCAGAAAAAGTAGGTGCCACTACGGGATGTCATACCTGTAATAATAAGGAAGTGTGTGAAGTACGGGAATTATCCGCTGATTTGGGTTTAGCGGAGATTATGGTCGCCCCTAATTATCACTACAAACCGATAGAGCGTTCCGAACCTTTTATTGACCGCGATTTGAACTTGTGCATCCTTTGTGGGAGATGTGTCCGTATCTGTAAATTACATCAAGGTAAGTCGGTTATTGATTTTGTTCATCGGAGTAGTCAGACGCATATTGGACAGGCTTTTGGGAAGAATCTTCATGAAGCAGGTTGCACATTTTGCGGGTCATGTATTGATGTATGCCCCACCGGCACATTGTCAGACCGCTATGCAAAATGGTTTGGTCGACCGGATAGAATAACAGAAACGACCTGTATATACTGTGATGAAGCCTGTGCTCTGGCAATATATGCTGTGAATAATAAGCCTGTAATGGCGAAGGGGCTTTATGATAAATGGCCCGTCTGTGTTTTAGGGCATTTTGCGATACCCGAATTTTTGAATAGCCCTCAACGATTACGGACTGCTCAAATACGGGTCAACAAGGTTCTACGACCTGTAACAACAGAAGAAGCAACGCAACGCTGTGCAGAATTATTGAAGAATCACATGGGTAAAAATTTTGCCTTTGTGTGTGATACATCCAGCACGCTGGAAGACCGACATGTCTTCAAAAAATTTACGCAGGAAGTAATGCAATCGCCGTATTATTTTGAGATTGTCCCGGACAGAAAAGGGTATGCGAGATTTACAAATATTCCCGAAGAAGTTAAAGCAGTTATTACGACAGGCTCATTTGTTCCTCAGGAATTAAGGGACAAATTTGAAGTTGTTATCTCTCTGGATATATTCCCATCGGAATGGACAAAAACTGCTGATGTAGTATGTCCGGTGGCTGTTTTTGCTGAGGTTTCCGGAACTGTTCTTGATAAAGACAATCAGATTCGTCCTTTGATAAAAGCGTGTAATCCGCCGGGTGAGGCGATGCCGGAGTGGTTTGTTGTTCAACAGATAGCAAAAATCTTTTCGCCTGATAAATGGAAAGAGTATCAGGCTGTTGAGGAGATTACCTATGAGTTGGGTATCAATACTGCAAAACTTAATCTGGACCGTGAAACCGCACCACCCGCCTCGCAAAACTTAAAAGAGCGACGGGAATGGTTTAAGGGACATAAGATAGAGGATTATGTTTCGGGTTTGGTTGCGGTAAGAAATTTTGAGGAGGGTCAAGACCACGAAGAAAAGGCAGAAGTAAGATTAGAAGTAAAAATCCCAGAAAATCCTCTACCGTTTATGGTATTGTCCCGCAGAGAATTGGTGCCAAATACCTATGAATTTGTTATCCATGCTCCTGCTATTGCTAAGAAAGCGTTACCGGGTCAGTTCGTAATTGTGATGGTAGATGAAAATTCAGAACGTATTCCCTACACATTGAGCGATTGGGATGAAAGGAAGGGAACCATTACTTTGGTGATACAGGAAAAAGGACTGTCCAGTCGGAAAATGATTTCCGTGAACGAAGGGGAATGTCTGGCCCATGTAGTAGGTCCTCTGGGAACCGCCTTTGAAATTAAGCATTACGGTACTGTTGCGATATTGGGTGGATGTTATGGTATTGGAGCGGTAGTTCGTTTATCGCGGGCGTTGCGAGAGCAAGGGAATAAAGTTATTATGATTTCCGAGGCAAGAAGTCATTATATGACCTATTATAAGAAGGAACTTACTGCGGTTAGTAACCAGTTTATTCAGACAACAATCGATGCATCTTCAGGAGAGAAAGGACACGCTATTGACGCCTTGAAACGCTTGCTTCAAACGGGTGAAAAGATAGACCTGATTGTAGCGGTAGGATGTCCGTTCATGATGATGATAACTGCGGAAGAAACCCGCAATATGGGAATTAAAGCGTTATGTGCGTTGAACCCGATTATGTTAGATGGCACAGGTATGTGCGGTGCTTGCCGAATTAGTGTTGGCGGTGAGACAAAATTCGCTTGTGTGGATGGTCCCTTCTTCGATGCGCACCTCGTAGATTGGGATGAGGTCCGTGACCGCAGGGAAGCCTATAGTACGGAAGAAATCCAGGCGGTTAGTTATACAATGCCTTCCACGACCCTTGAAGGAGAACATCGACACCATCATTGTTCTTGTATGGAAAGAGGTTAACGAATGATGACACCATCAGAAAATCCAGAAATAAAACTCCAAAATAACATATCGCAGGAAGAAAAACCTAAGAAACGGGAAAAAACTCCGAGACAGCCCATGCCCGAACAGGCACCTGAGGACCGTCGTCATAACTTTGATGAAGTGCCTTTCGGTTATACCCCCGAACTGGCTATGTTAGAAGCGTCCAGATGTATTGATTGTAAAAAACCGGGTTGTGTACAGGGATGCCCTGTTCATATTGATATTCCCGGGTTTATTCGTTTAATTTGTGAAGGTAAATTTATTGAAGCGGCCCAACTTATTAAAGAGCAAAATGCACTTCCTGCGGTTTGTGGTCGCGTGTGTCCCCAGGAGGAACAATGTGAGATGAAGTGTATATTAGGTGTTAAAGGAGAACCCGTCGCTATTGGTCGTCTGGAACGCTTTTGTGCCGATTTTGAACGCAATAGTGGACAAATACAACTGCCTGAAATCCCGCCTAAAACAGGAAAACGCGTAGCCGTTATTGGTGCGGGTCCTGCCGGACTTACGGTAGCAGGGGACCTTATCAAGTTAGGACACGAGGTTACAGTGTTTGAAGCCCTGCATGAGCCCGGGGGCGTGCTTATGTATGGTATCCCTGAGTTTCGACTACCTAAGGAAATCGTCCGTGCGGAAGTGGAATATCTGAAACGGTTGGGTGTTGAGTTTGTTATGGACTTTGTCGTTGGACGAAACGGCACCATTCGTGAATTGTTTGAAGAGGAAGGTTATCATGCGGTTTTTATCGGTACGGGAGCAGGGTTACCGTCTTTTATGGGAATTCCCGGGGAAAATCTGGTTGGTGTTTACTCCGCAAATGAGTATTTAACCCGTTCCAATTTAATGAAAGCCTATCTTTTCCCAAAATATGACACACCTCCTATTAAACGCAAAAGAGTTGCCGTGGTCGGCGGGGGAAATGTTGCTATGGACGCAGCGAGAACTGCCTTGCGTTTGGGTGGTGATGTAAGTATTGTTTATCGTCGGGCTCGTGAACAAATGCCGGCTCGTGCAGAAGAAATCCATCATGCGGAGGAAGAAGGCGTGAAGATGTTGTTGTTAAACAATCCGGTGCGAATTATCGGCGATGAGCGACATCGTGTTGTTGCGATGGAATGTATTCGGATGGAGTTGGGGGAACCCGATGCTTCGGGTAGGCGCCGTCCAGTCCCTGTGAAAGGCTCAGAGTTTATTATGGAAGTAGATACGGTAATCATTGCGATTGGAAATCAGCCCAATCCTTTAATTCCACAATCCATGCCTGAGTTACAAACGACGAAACATGGGACTATTGTGGTTGATCCAGAAACGATGATGACTTCTGTGCCGGGTGTTTTTGCCGGTGGGGATATTGTGTCCGGTGCGGCGACGGTAATTAGTGCAATGGGACAAGCAAAAACGGCTGCGTTATTTATCCATCGTTATATTTCAGGAGAGTCCCTTAAAAAGGCACCGGAAGAATAGTCCGACTTGTCCGACCCGTCTGACAACTAAAGAAAAGGATTATATTTCTTCTCAATACCAACGGATGAAGCGGGCCCATGTCCTGTGAGGACAAGCGTATGTTCCGGCAAAATCAGTATATTTTTCTTTATCGCTTCAACTTGTCGTTTTGCTTCCCATGAACTTACAGTTCCACCGACAGAGCCTGCAAAAAGAGCATCCCCTGTAAAAATAACATTTCCAATATGCAATCCGACACTTTCAGGAGTGTGCCCCGGCAGGGGTAGTATTTTCCCTTGCCATCTTCCAACAGTCAGTGTATTAAAATTTTCATTTTCAGGATTATGAAAAAACTCGTTTTTAGGGTAGCGTATTAGGTTTGGATATGACCTATATAAATTTCCAAGTCCGGAGGTATGGTCATAGTGTTCATGTGTAATAAAGACACCGATAAGTTTTGTCCTATGTTCGTCTAAAACTTTCTGCATCGTTTCTGTCCAGGTGGAAACATCTATTAATAGAGATTCTTTGCTTTCTTCATCAATAAGCAGATATACATTGGATTCATTTACAGATGTGCAGAAATGATAAATTAACATGACACAATCCCTTCCATTTTTGTGCGGTCTATTACAGGATGGCCTCGTGCATTATTCAAAATGGCACCTCTTAAATCCGCACAGCGCAGGATGGTCCGTTCCAGGTTGGCACCACTTAAGTCCGCCTTTTGCATATTCGCACAGGTAAGTCGAGCATAATACAGGTCGGCCTCTCTCAAATGGGCTCCTTCCAGATTCGCACCGATTAAATTGGCTCGTCTCAAATTGGCTTTTTCAAGTTTACAATTTTGGAAATTGCAGGAACTTAATATTGCAAATTCTAAACAGGCTTCTGTAAGGTCTGCTTCCGAAAAGTCAATCCCTTCGAGCCAAACACCCATTAAGTTTACACCGCGTAAATTAGAGCCCCGCAAAGACTTTTTTAGGATTTGTTCCTTTAACTCAGGAGATAGTGTTGGGGGCATTTGAAGAATTTGATTCTGTTTCGTATCGGATGGGCGTTCAAATAGATATTTAATTATTGCAATTTCGCTCATGACCACTCTCCATTATGTAATAGAAACGTATTTGACGGGAGGAACTATTCCTCTGTTTTTTCGTATGCGGATTCCGCAGAGAAAATGGCTTTGATACGGTCGAGGTCGAACTTAGGTTTTCGGTCATAAGTATAGATACCGTTTTGTTCCTGCTCAATATTGGTCAACTGGGTATAACAGAAGCCAAAGATGTAAGGATTATCCAGAATTGCTTTCGTTAAACCTTCTAATCGTTCGTAGAATTCTTCGAGTGTTTTTGGATTATTACCATAACCCCAGCCACCTGTTTCTACATTCCAGCCGATACCACCGTATTCACTTATGAAGAACGGCACAGGTCGATTGTCTGCATAGGGGACATCCGGTTTTGGGGGATTTTCTCCGACTTTGTCCCATTTTTCCTTAAACTTGACAGGGTCTTGTTCATAGTCATGGGCATCTATCAGCATGGGATAAGCATAGCCATGTGTCCAACCACTGGCTTCTAAAATGGGGCGGGTTTTGTCTATGGCACGTGTTAATTCAAGGACAACCCGTTGCATAGGAACCGCTTCCTTAGGGGTTTCATTAAACGGACACCAGCCGATAATTGCGGGATGATTAAAATCCCGTTCCACTATTTCTCGCCACTCATTGATAAAATGCAGTTGTCCTGTGGGATTTTTATGGTTGAAGCCCCAATCGGGGAATTCCCCCCATACGATATACCCTAATTTGTCTGCCCAATATAAGAAACGGGGCTCAAAAACTTTTTGGTGTAGTCGTGCTCCATTAAAGCCGGCTTTCATAGAACGCTCAATATCTGCCCGCAGTTCGTCATCGCTTGGAGCCGTCCAGATACCTGTCGGATAGAATCCCTGGTCTAACACCGTGCGATGAAAAATGGCTTTTCCATTAATAAGGAATTTTCTGCCTTCTATTGTTATTTTCCGCATACCGAAGTAGGACATCAAACTATCTACTACCGTATCTCCCTGTTTTAAGGACAATTTTAAGTCATATAAATTGGGTTTCCCGGGTTCCCAAATTTGAAGAATGCTTAACGGAATGGTGAGGTTTGCACTATCCCCTTTTATAAGTGTAGAGGCAGAACCGACAATAGCACCGTTGAACAGAGCCTCTGCCTGCAAGGTCAATCCTGAAGGTAAATCACCACGACATAATGCATATAATTTTACCTGTCGGTTATCGGTATCCGGATAAATGCGGAAACGGTCGATATATGTATTACCAACATTTTCTAACCAGACTGTTTGCCAGATACCTGTTGTTCGGGTATATACACAGCCATGACTCTCGGGTCTCGTTGATTGTTTTCCCCCGGCCTGTATGCCGGTGCGAACATCGTCAAATGCATGGATAATTACAGTATTTTCCCCGTCTTTTACTACGGAGGTAATATCGCATGTAATCGGAGCACTTCCACCATAATGCTCACCGCAAAGATTTCCATTGACCCAGACACTTGTTTTCCAGTCGCAGGCGCCAATATGAAGTAATATACGATTCTCCTTCCATTCTGTTGGAATGAGGAAGGTACGGCGATACCAGACATTCCGCACAAAATGTTTTCGATTTAATCCGGACAATTCACTTTCCCGGCAAAAGGGAACTATGATACGGTCCGGGTATACCGCATCTACACCTAAATATGAGGCACTATCGTCATCGGTTTCGACAAATTCCCAGGGACCGTTCAGGTTTATCCATGAGTTTCTTTGTATATCGGGTCGGGGATGTTCGGGTCTGGGAATTTCCTCTGTGTAGGCGGTGGCGGTAAGAAATAGCATGGAAATGGAAAACAATAGGAGGCATATTTTCATCGGTTGTTTCCTTTTTTTAGTTGTGTGTTATTGTATAGTATAAGGAAGTATATTATCGTAAAAAAACGGGTTGCTTATGCAACTCGATATTGTCAGACGAGTCGGATGGATTATTTTGCTTTCTGAAGTTTTAGTTTCTGAAGCGCCCTATGGATAAGATACGGCAATAACTCCTTCCGGATTATCTTGTTCAATTCCAAATTTTGTCCTCGTGCCATCTCTAAGGCGGTTTGCATAGCCATTTCAAATGCTTTTTTCCTCTCTTCAGGCGTTAATTTCCCATCTTCTCTTGCTTTTTTTATCTCCCGTGTGTAGGTCTCGTAAGTTTTCTGGACTGCACTTTCAATAATTGTCAAAGCAAGTCGATACTTTGAATTCCGTAACTGTTGGTAAATTTCGTAGGCCCGCATAATTGCCCAAAGACTTCCAAACAGTCCGAACATGAGGTAAGAAAGGTATGGATTGAGTATAGACATATCTGTAATAAGCATAATATTTTCCTCCCATTTTATAAATCTTTTTCTAATTCTAATTGTTTCCTGTTGTCTCCATGAATATGTCCATCTTTATAGTTTGCTTTCACAAAGTCAAAGTATTTCCTGGATATTTCTCCAACTATTGATTGAAGTATAGGTTCTTTGTTTCGCTTATACCGTGCATAGAAATCCACGGCAAGGCCTCCGTATTTTTCAAGATGTTTTGAGTTTCGTGAGACCGTTCCTCCTTCATCTGTCCATCCTAACTTTTTCGCAAGTGCTTCTAATTCCTCTTCGGTTCGTGTAGAGTCTGTTATAATAATTTCAATTTCCTCTCCGAATCGTTCTGTCAATTTCTCTCGAATTTTCGTTAAGGAGAATATAACCGAGCAATGTATCATTACCCAGCCTTTCTTATTTTCAAACTCTTTCATAGAGAAAGGGGTAACAATCCATTGTCCATCTTGTTCAATTGCAAGCCGTAAGTTGTTTCTACCCTTCATATTTTGCCCTTTTTGTCCGGGGTTTACGAGTCCTTCAAGATCTGTAAACCCCGGAATGTTAGAATTTAATTTTAGGGTTTATTCAGATGTATATGGATAACCATTTTATTTGAATGATTAGTTCCAGTTATTACGAACAACTACCCGTGCCTTTTGGTAAATAATAGCGAAATCTGTTACTACTGTCAGATAACTGCGGTCCCATTGCTGGTGTATCAGACGGTCGCTTTCTACAAGCACATCCTGCTCGGTCAGTTTCTGGACTGCGTAACGAGAATCAAGCAAGGTAAAGCAGTTAGCGGGGTGGTCGGGTATAGGCACTAATTTTACTCCCAGTGGTGTAGGTAGATTTCCGGACTTTGTAAAGTCAAACAGGGCAGAGTCTGTAATTTCAGGCAGGGACAGTATTTTTCCTATCGTATCCGAATTGGCAATTAAATGGGTTGGATGGAAAAAGTTTTTTGTAGTTAAGTGTAAGAAAGCCCGCACAAGGTCTGTATATTTCCAGGAACCCGCGATCTCTGTATTGAGTATCTCAGGGGCGGTATCGCTGGATGTATCTCCATACGCAAGGATGTAGGCCAGTCGTTTATCTAGATTTCTGCCCAGACATTCACCTATTCTGCGTAGATGTACTCGCAACATATCTACAGACATGCGTCGGATAACCTCGTAGGAGGCTAAGATACCACGACCCAGTTTTTGCAGTCGTATGATTCGGTTCCCATATCGGATTTGTGATTCCGGTATAACCGAGCCTTCGCTAACATTGCGTAACTCTTCTTCCTCTTCTGATTCCTGAACAAAAGGCACATCATATACCGCACTGTCAATCCGCTCATCGCGAATTATCAATTGGGAGTACACAGGTTTTCCTGTCATTCCTGCTATGACAGATTCGCGAACTAAATCCGGAAAGAGCCATTTCGCATTGGGGTCTGTCTGGAAAAACCGTTCCACAGTTATCTGGTACAGGTCTATTCCAAATTCACGTGCACAATACTCTTCAATGTCTGTTCCTAATGCACGAAAGAAGTGCGAGTGGGTAAGACCTAAATTGTTTAGTGTCTCATATAAGTCTTTACCGCGTAATGTCAGTAGTTTATCCTTAGGCTGAGATAAAAATTTCATTTGTTCTGTTAATTTTGTTTGTGTTGATACCATAGTATAAATCTCCTTTTTATTAAAGTAATATATGAACCCGATTTGCAGAAGGTTCTACCTTTACTACTCTGCCGAAGCCGTTTCCGGAAGCAGGTGTTTTAACCTTGCCGGGACTTGTTGAGCCGACAATCCCTTGCAATCCGTTTATTGTTGGGGGTATTCCTAAATATTCGAAAATACAGATGCCCCGCACTTTTACCGGGATAGCGGTATCATTCGTATTACAATCGTTCATTGCCTGTCCAAAAATTACATCTTCTCCTGTAAAGGTGTTGGTTACCTCGTACCCTCCAATAAGTTTTAAGGCATCGCCCCGACGAATATTTACGGGCCCTGTGTTTGGTGTGCTACAAGTAATGATTAATTCTGTATATGTTCCGCCGATGTCTCCGAATGCCATAGTGGACCTCCTTATTTTAAGTTATCTTTTATTGCTGTTGTTGTCTTTCGTGTCCCAGAACTAATGAAATTAGATTTTTGTGTTTTTGTGAGTTTGTGGTTTCTGTCCATGATTCATCAACCTTTTCAGGTCGTGACCGTGTTGTAGGTGGAGATTGTGCTTCGAAACGAGCCTCCCATTTTTTTAAGTTTGCATAGATTTCGTTGAATGAACACCGAGACATAACCTTTTCCCATTGGGATGCATCAAAATTATCTCCTTCCAGATATGTTCCCAGGCCGCATATCCTCTGGATGGCGTAATTGCGTGCCGTTATACCGTCTTCGATTAATGATAGGACCTGTGATGGTGTAAGTTGCCATTTGCGCATGTTCTGCCAGAGGGCCCGTTGAAATCGAATAGGAAAACCTCCCCAGCGTTCTACTCGATAGGTAATTTGATGAGGGTCTTTCATTCGGAGTATTAAATAACCGTTTCCATCACCATGGCTAAACCAGCGATAATCTCCTGTCTCTGTTGCAGAAGATGTGTTTTCTGTATCCAGCCAGGATAGGTCATGGGGTAATTTTTCTGTTCCCCAGAGTTCATTACGGAGTTCTGTATCGTCAATTCGCCATCCCAGAAGATAACCGTTTTGTTCAATTCGAAGGTCGAAGTGAGAACCCTGTTTGTCTTTGTGTGTGTGGATAACAAACCGACCTTCAGAATGAAAGGGTATCTCTGGAGGGATTTCTCCCTGATATTCCGTCATCCTGCAGTACATAATATCACCTCCTTTCCTTAATGGTTGAAGAGTAATCCTTGTTGTATCAGTGAAAACACGACACCGAGTAGGTTTGCTAATAAAAGCCACAGTCCACGAAATAAAGATTGTTCTAATCGTGAGATACGCTCACGCAGTTCACTTACATCTTCACACAGATTGCTGATAGCGTCGTATTTCTGTCTTCGTTTTGAGAGGGTTGATGTTTTAAGCATTGGAATATCTCCTTTTTTTATTACAAATGTTATTCTTTACACCATGTTTTATTTTTGAAAATGTTTTTTCGGGCATTTTGATAGAAGGAGAGCCCTCCTTTTTCTCCGAACTGTTCAAACCAATGGGTTCGTGCATCAGATACAAATGAAGTTCCTTGTGAACCACATGCGACAACAGACCCTTCGAGTACCTCCTGAATCCCTCGCATGCGATAGAAGCACATTTTTCCTTCATAGTTTTCACCGGGGACATGGACACACCTTCGTATATCCTTATTGCAAATAGAACATTCCGGGAAAGAGAAGGAAAAACCAATTGAAGTTTCGCGATAAATGCCGCCTTCAATGTTTGCAATGAAATTCCGGTTTTCTTCCAGAGTTAAGACATAAACTTTGGGACGAACGGACAGTCGGTCTCCATCTTGATGTAGAGTAGAGCGGAAAAAGGTTCCTCGTGGGAGAGAACCTTTCAGGTCATGTCGTTCCATTAAGGGTCTGCCCGGCACTTTTCGGTTGATAATTTCTAATTCGTCTTCCGGGAAACAACTAAAATGGCGGTCTATCTGGTTATGACACAGGTCCAGAGTGAATACAATAAATTCGTTGATTGTTAAAGGTCGCAAAGTGAAGCGATTAATTTCTGAAAGGTCACTTTCTTTTTCTTGTTCTGTTGAGGGAAGTGTCGGGTGGATATTGACGACTTCTCCCCAACGCTCACCAAAGCAAAGTTTTTCAATTATGCTCATAAAAGGCCTCCCTGGTTATATGTTTTGTAGTTATTTAACTTTTCCGCAACTCTATATATAGGGTTCTACTGTTTTACGGACTTCTTCTTTATTAAGAATCCCTGCCTGGAATAATTGCAGTAGTGAATGGATGCGTCGTGTTTCTATCAATGATTTTTTCAGGGTATCGGCGGTGCTATTTAAGTTGGGTTGGACGCAAAATTCTGTCCGGAGCCCATGCATTGACAGTTCAAGGTTATAAATCTTTTCTAAGATGTGTGCAATGGATTGATTAATCGTATCTACTTGTCGGTTCATTATTTCATATTGAACGGTTCCATAGGTTTCTGTCGTGCCATAATTTCGACCTAATAAAATGGGCATCATGTGTGTGCCTGTAATAATTTGTTCTTCAATGGCTCGCTGGGTGTCGTAGTAAGCCGGGAAACGTTGTCCTCCCTGAACAACGGATATATCAATGTTGTCAAAAGTCACGACATTCTGGTCAACTCCTAAATTGCTCATCTGGGCCCGAATCTGTTCCAGATTTGTGTCCATACGATTTTGATACTCTTCTTCCGTCTCATTGGTTCCGCGTGGGTCGGGTTTGTATTGAACATGCAATCGAGCCCAGCCTGCATTATGCATAGCACGGGACATATCGTCCATTAGTTTTTGTTGAATTCGTATTACAGCAGGTAATGAACGAAACAGTGAACGGCCGTAGGGATTTGTTCCGTCCCGGTCCAGTGCAATATAAACAAAGTGTTCGCGGGGGAGCGGAATGACCTCTTCCGCATGTATCTGATACGCTTGCCAGTGGCCACCCTCCCAGCGGAAACGAATGGTCCATACATCTACTGGGACCACATCATAGATTTGGCTCCCCCGCGGTGAGAATACAATTTCTATGGCTCCCGCCCCATAGGTGAAAAGGGATGTGTAGAGAATATCCAGAAGATTTGTCAAACCCCCATCTCCATGGTTCATGCGACGGTTCAACTGGTTGATAATTCCTTGTGCTCTGTTTTTTACTTGTTCGGAGGTTTTATCCGACCATACGATTTTAAAACCTGTATTGCAGAGCCGTTTCCATGTCCAGACAGCGTCGGATAGGTCCGGAATGTTATCCCGCAAGTAACGATATACCTCCAGCATTTGGAAAGGAACATTGTCGGGTAGAGGAATGAAACTATGGGGAAAGGCATTGGGTGTATTGAAAATCAAAGACGGGCGGGAAATAGTTTTTATTTTCGAAGCGGGATTATTACGAATCGAAAAAAATGACTGTAACTTTTTCCACCAGTAGTAAGTTGAAGAGATCTTCTGTTTCATATCTATATCCTTTATAACATACTCTATAAATAAGGGGGATATTTTGCCTTGCATTGGATTAAATGATTGTTGGAAAGATAGTTGAGAGGATAAATCCCTTTTGATGGATGAAAGATAGATGTAGAAAAAACAATTGGTATGCAGCGGTTTTTTATCTGTTTCTTCTTTTGTATAATTTGTTCGTTTTTTTTATCCTTTAATCTTTTGGTAATGTATATAAAATTGATATATAATCGCAGAAGCAAATCGATTACGGATAATCATTAAGAGGAGATTTCGTTATGGGTATTATGAATACCGTTCAGGAAGCGATGAAGCAAGCGATGAAAGATAGGGATACGGTTCGTCTGGAAACTTTGCGAATGGTCAAATCTGCATTATTATTGAAAGAAAAATCGATATCGCGTAGTGAGGAAATGTCGGACGATGAATGTGTTTCTGCTTTGCGTAGTGAGGTGCGGAAACGCAAAGAGAGTATTGAAACCTATAAGCAGTTAGGGAAGATGGATGAAGTAACCAAATTGGAAAAGGAAATAGCAGTTATTGAAGAATTTCTCCCGAAGCAAATGAGTCGTGATGAAGTTGTGCAACGAGTTAAGCAGTATCTTGCAGAACATCCGGAGATAAATCATGCGGGGAAATTGACAGGGGCTATGAAGAAGGAATTGGGCGAACTTGTTGATGGAAAATTGTTAAATGAGGTTTGTCGAGAATTGCTCGGGGGATAAATATCTCGTGTAGAGTGGCCTTTTACAACATTTGAAAAATATAGAGGACAAAAAAGGATTTGTTTTTTAAATCCAGTCAATAGAGGCTTTAATTAGATTGTCTTTTGTATTGGCCACCCTCTCAAATGCAGTTTGTGTCTGGTCTGGTGTGAAATGATGTGTTAGTATATTCTCTACGAGGATTTTTTTCTGCTCCATTAGTTTAATAGTAGCAGGAAAGTTATAACGGAATCGTCGACACCACTGGAGTCTCAGTTCACGCCGTCGAGCAATACTGACAGGGATGCGGTCGTAATCTTCGCCGGAAATACCAACAAGCACAGAGCGACCTGCGGGACGTGTTCCTCGACAGGCAATAATTAGCCCTTCGGAACGGTTCGTGCAGTCAAAGGTGATATCAAATCCACGGTTATCCGTTATTTGCTGAATCCAGGAGATACTTTCTTCAATATTGTTTTCTATGGGGGATGTAAATGTTTGGTGAACACCGAGTTGTTTTGCGATAGCGGTACGATATGGGATGATGTCGATTCCGGCGACCTGTGAGACTCCACTATTCAATAGGATTTGTGCGGTTAATAGACCAATAGAACCCAATCCTACGATGAGGGCTGTTTCCCCGGGGAGTACGGAGGCTAATTCTACAGCATGTAAAGCCACTGCAGAAGGCTCTACCATTGAGGCCATAGGAGGTGTCATGGTTTCTGGTACGGGGAAACAATATTCTGCAGGCACGGCTATATATTCTGATAAGGCTCCATCACAACCGGGTCCTCCTAAAAATCGCATTTCAGGGCAGACATTATAATGTCCTGTTCTGCAAAACTCGCATGTACCACAACCGATACCCGGCTCTACCGCAACGCGTTTACCTAGAAGATGTTTATATTTCGCTTCGTTTGTTTCGCAAACGATTCCTGCAAATTCATGACCTAAAACGAGTGGAGGTGTTACAACCTGGTCGCCTATTTTTCCTTCTAAATAGTAATGAATATCGGAACCACATACGCCAACAGATTCTA
This sequence comes from uncultured bacterium, assembly GCA_937124615.1. Classification (GTDB taxonomy): domain Bacteria; phylum Hydrogenedentota; class Hydrogenedentia; order Hydrogenedentales; family Hydrogenedentaceae; genus Hydrogenedens. The sequence continues at coordinate 2,734 of CAKZKR010000020.1, read as the reverse complement.
CCTGAACAAGAACCTCACCGGGTTTTGGTTCCGGCTTAGGTCGTTCGATGATTTCTATTCTACGCGGACCAAGCCAACAGGCTGTTTTCATGTATTTGATTCCATTTATCGTTATCGAATAACATTCAGTATAATTTCCGCACGCTCTGCAATGTTTACAATATGGTCGCTAACGCGTTCCAGATGACCTAATGCGTCTAAGAAGACAACCCCTGCTTTTACAGAGCATTCGCCTGTATCCAGGCGGCGAACATGATTTTCTGTGAATTCATAAATCAGTTCCTGAATTTTTCCGCCTGTGAAAATAGATTTATTGGAAGCATCAAGATCGTGTTTTTCAAGTGCCTGGAAAAGGAATTCTAACTGGGTGTTTAGATGGCGTTGAATTTCATGAATTTCGTTTAATGCGGATGGGGTTAATCTCAGTTCATTTTGTTTGAGCAAATTGTGTAATTCAATAAAGGATTCTGCGTGGTCTCCTAATCGTTCCGCATCGTTAACAGCATGAATTAATGCAGGGATTAACTTGGACTCTGCAGGTTCTAACTCTTTACGGGATAATTCAACGAGATATTCTGTTATATCGTGTTGCAATCGGTCGATAAGTTCCTCCCTTTCTTGGATGCGTTCGACGAGGCCTTCGTTCCCATTGCAGAATAAATCGCAAGCATCGTTCAAAGAATTTTGTCCTTTGCGAATCATGTAGGTAACCTCTTTAACGGCTTGTTCTAATGCAATCAATGGGGAACTGAGCAGTTTTGGCTCGAGATATTCAAGTACGGTTTCACGGTCCTCTCTTGTTGTAGGAACTACGAACATACAAAGCCTCGCGTGAAGATTAATAAAAGGTAAGAATAAGAAAGCCATAGTGATGTTGAATAAACTATGGGAATTAGCCGCGTGACGGACAATATTCTCAGGGTGTTCGGAGAATACATTTCCGGGTGTAATCCAATCTATAAAACCTAAGAATATAGGTTGTCCTTTCCATAGAGGAACAAAGAAGAGTCCGAACATAATACATGTTCCCAGTAGGTTGAAAAAAGTATGGGCTAATGCAACACGCTTGGCATTGCGATTTGCAGAAATGGCTGCGAGGTTCGCTGTTATAGTTGTACCAATATTATCTCCCAGGATTATGGGCACAGCGGTATAGAAGTTAATTAATCCTTGAGCACATAATGCCTGGGTAAGACCTACAGTAGCACTACTGGATTGTATGATGCAGGTTGTAATCGTTCCTACCAATATACACAGAAATGTTGGGACTATTGGCATAACCCCGTTTGCATCTGGAGAACAATCAAATTTATGGAACCATTGGATAAATTCAGGGCTATAGCGTAAGGGTTTGAGAACATCGGACATAATATTCAGACCGAGGAATAGCAGTCCGAAACCGAGAATGGCTTGTCCGAAGGCACGCATTTTTGCACTTTTGGGTACCCATAGCATAACAAGTCCGATAGCAATTGCAGGTAAAGCCATATTCTCCAATCGAAACGCAATTAATTGTGCGGTGATGGTTGTCCCTATATTTGCCCCGTAGATGACACCAATGGCTTGTTTCAATGATAAAAGTCCTGCATTTACAAATCCGACAGTCATCACGGTAATTGCGGAAGAGGATTGCACAAGGGCTGTTGTAAGGGTTCCTGCGAGAAGTGCGGCAACCCTGTTCTGTGTCATGAATTGTAAGATTGCTTTCAGTTTACGGTCAGCGGCTAACTGTATTCCGGACGACATCTGGGTCATACCATAAATAAATACAGCCAGCCCCCCTAAAAGGGTAATGAGAAGCCCCCATTTATTCATGCCCATTACTTTGAATTCTAAGGAACGAGCATCAAATCGGTCGCGAGGTGTAATATTTGGGCGTGTATCTCGAATTTCTATAGAGGCATAATTCAATCCCGTTTCAGTTCCCAGTTTCCAGGAAGTGACGGCCTTCCCTTCGGTATCTGTTATCATATAGGAGTTTTTCATGGAAGCCCCTTTGGAGGAACCCTCGGCCCGGAAATATACCTCAACTCCTTGAGCAGGGGTATTATCACTATTTACTAACCGTAAACCAAAGGAGTCTACAGTTCCACCCGCTAGGGTTTCTTTTGTGGATAGAATTGGTTCGACACCCCCAATGGCCCTTAAACGGGTAGGTTTTACATTGGGGAAATCGGGCAAACTCGCTTCTACCCATATATCACCACACCAATTCCCCAACTTCAGAGTAGCACTTGCAGACCCTCCCGCATCGGTAATAACTTCCTCTGTACTGTTGTTTGTTTTGACAAAGACCGCACCTGTGTCTGGGTTTACTACTTTGAATAAAACACGCACACCACCTACACCATAACGACTTCCCTGTCCACCGAGTAAACCTTGCTGAATAGCACTTTCAACTGTTATCCGGAATGGTTTGGGTAATGTATCTCCATGAAGTCCCGGTTGATGGTTGCCACTTGCATATTCGTCCGGTACCACTCGTTCTGGAACTAATGATTCTGATTTACACCCTGGGAAAATGGGAAAGATAATGAAAGGAAGGATAAGAAGAATAAATAATCGAAAGGAAGTTTTTCTCAGACACATAAGGAAACTCCACATAAAGGGTTATGAGTAGAAAAGGTCCCTCTCATCTTCTAAATGGAAGCCGTTTCCACTATTTTTTTTCCTAAGGATATAAGGTTTTCATTCACCGATACCTTCCCGAGTATTATTTTAAAGAAATGGATGT
>CAKZKR010000019.1 GCA_937124615.1 uncultured bacterium | reverse complement strand
TATAATTTAATAATTTCAATTAACTAATAAACTCTTTCTCTCCCCTAATATAATATTTATATATAGAAAGACTATTATAATTATTTTAGATATTGCGATGCAACTATCAACCCAATACATTCATATTGTACTTCTTCTTTCCAGACAGTTATTAAAGGTATTTTTCCCCTATAATCTGCCTATCTTATAGTTCTATCGACAAATTCTTAGAATTTATATAATAAATTGACATATACCTCGTAATGATGTATTATTCTTAATTAGATGTTCCATAACATAACAACGAGCGATACCAAAGAGGAAATAAGATATGGCTGAATTCATTATTGGAACAGGACAAACCCCAACAGTTCGTATCATTATAAAAACAATAGAAGAACAAATCCGGTTGAAAGAAGGTATTCCTCGGTTTATCCTTGCTCGAGCCAATAATATGGAATTCGAAGCCGAACGAGAAGACTTTCAGGGAGATTATATTCGATGGATACTCCGCATGCGTGTCCCGGAGGCATGTCTGAATAGAATTTTAGGTATTGTTAAAGAAAACTCCGATGTATGTTCTGCTGAACGACAACAAGAATGGCTTACTATATCGACCCGTGATGGGATACCACCAAACCTTCTTCCAAAAGTATTTCTAACTATCGACAAGGTCTGCCAGTGCATTACACTCCCCGAAGTATGGAAAATCCGAGGGGACCGTTTCCGGATTGACAGAATCAGTCCAGAACTCTTATTTCAAGCAATGATACAATACCGTGCAAGCGATGTCCACCTATCTCCCGGGGAATGTCCTGTATTTCGTGTAGATGGGGATATGAAACATTCCGAACTTATGGGCCCCCTTTCCGCCATTCAAATATTAGACTTAATCCGCCAAATCATTCCAGATAGGTATCGCGAAGGCTTTGAAAAAACCAATCAGACCAGTTTTAGTTACCATCAAGCGGGTTTGGGTTATGCCCGTGTATCTGCCTTTTATAAAATGGGTGCACCTCATTGCACCTTCCGATTTTTACCCGAAAAAATCCCTTCGTTCGAGGAACTAAATATCCCCAAAAATACAATGTTAGAAATAGCCGATATTAATCATGGACTTGTCTTAGTTACAGGAATGACCGGAAGTGGAAAAACCACAACCGTTGCCGCAGTTATTGACTGGATAAATTCGCATAAGTCTTACCATATCCTAACGATTGAAAACCCCATTGAATATGTCCATGTAAACAAAAAATCAATTATCTCTCAAAGGAATATGGGCGATGATGTTATGACCTTTAACGAAGCAGTAACAGGGGCACTCCGTCATGACCCAGATGTAATTGTAATTGGAGAAATGCGAGACCCAGATACTATCCGAGCAGCCATAAATGCGGCGGCTACAGGACACTTGGTCATCAGCACCCTACACTCAAACACTGCTTCTGAAGTAATCAATCGAATTGTTAGTTTCTTTGAACCATCTGAAAGAGACCTCGTTCGCCTCCAACTGCGCGATTGCATCCGATGCATCATTTGCCAAAGACTTGTCCCACAAATTAAAGGAGGACGTATCCCGACCCTCGAAATTATGTATAACGACATCAAAGCAATTACAGATGGTATCCTTTCCGGAGACACAGACCTTATCCGGGTAGGTATGCAACAAACCGTGTCCCACTCCTTCATTTTTGAACAATATACCCATAAACTTTACAAAGAAGGTCGCATTACACTTGAACATGCTCGCGAAGCAGTAACAGACCGAAGTACCTTTGACCAATTGCTCATGGGAACATACTCTGTACCGCGTCTGGACTCCATCAAAGGTAAAGGCGAACACGAAGCCTTCAGAGTATAATCCCTCTACATGAAATCAACAATGTTAAATCTCTATAATCCTCTCATAGGAAGTATAAAGTTCTCATATTAAACAGATACATATCAGCAAAATGAGGAAGACTTTTTTTCATAATTTTATAGCTTTTTTACTTGGCTGCTTTTTGCTAATACCACTCTTCCTCATTTCGGAGATTATTTATAGACCAATATACAAAAAATATTTCATGATACACATTAAGGAAGACCCACCTATTACAATATACACAGAAAAAAAACAAAAAAAATTAAATGCCAATATTCAAGGAAAATCTGTAATAAAAAAAGGAACATATCCACCTATTACATTCACTTATTCTATCGACGAAAAAGGCAGACGAAAGACATACCAATCTTATGGACACGAGAAGAAATTTAATGTTCTCTTCGTAGGTTGTTCTTTTACTTTTGGAACAGGAGTTAATGATGAAGAGACATTCCCTTCTCAATTTGCTATTAGAAATCCTCATTGTAATGTTTATAACTATGGAATTCCAGGAGGCTCACTCCAAGAAATATATCTAACTACCTTAGATCCAAAATTTGCCGAAGATATTCAAAACTTACCCACAGTTGTAGTCTACACTTTTATCTTCAATCATATGAAAAGACTTATCGGAAACTGGTCTATTATTGGTAGATGGGGCAGATACCTACCTAATATAGAAGTTTCAAATGGGGAACTACATAACCTGGGTCCATTCGCTACAACGAAACCCTTCGAATTCTTTCTGGCGAATAATCTATTTAAATCTACACTGATATCCACTTTTCTCGACCACACATCAATTGATTATCCATCCCACTTCAAAGAAAAAGATTTTGAATTATTACATTTAATCATACTCAAAATTCAAGAAAATCTTTCCCAAAAACTCTCAGATGTCCATATGGTATTTCTCTTCTTCCCGGGCTCGACAAAAGTAATACCCGAACTTTATAATTATTTAACCCTTCAAAATAAATACATGGTGATAGATTACTTAAAGGATATAAACGAAATAAAAATCCTGAGAGAGTTAGAAGAAAGAAAAGAACACAAATTCCCCGATGGACATCCAAAGCCTATTATTTATAGTTACCTCGCAGAATGGCTAACGGAAGACCTGAAAAATAGAAAAATTATTCCCTAAAGTCCTTCACCATTGGAAAAGAACTGGTCCATTACCAAAGCAGGGGCTTCTTCTGAAGTAGGACCTATGGGTTTTGCAGGCACACCCGCCACTGTCGTATGAGGGGGAATATCTCTTAGTACAACAGCCCCTGCTGCTATCTTTGCCCCATCTCCAATGTGAACATTCCCCAATATTTTTGCTCCCGCCGCTATCAATACCCCATCACCAATCTTCGGATGTCTATCTCCACGGACTTTTCCCGTACCTCCCAGAGTTACTTCATGCAATAAAGAGACATTATTTCCAATCACAGCCGTTTCTCCTATGACCACCCCTGTTCCGTGGTCGATCAAAATCCCCTTACCAATTCGGGCTGCCGGATGTATATCAATCCCAAAAACTTCCGACATCCTACTCTGCAAAAATAAAGCAAGATGGAACCTTTCACGATTCCAATAATAATGGGCCACTCTATACGACTGCAAAGCCTGAAAGCCCTTAAAATAAAGCAAAGGCTGACAAAACAATCTACATGCGGGGTCGCGGTCATGAACAGCGACTAAATCAGCCCGGATTGCATCTCCAATACCCGCCTCATTTACAAATGCTTCATCAAACAATTCTCGCAAACTCACCGCAGGCAATGTAATACTTTCTAACTTTCCTGCTAAATGAAAACTCAAAACATCTTCTAATGTTTTATGAGACAAAATAGTAGATGATAAGAAACTTGCAAGCAACGGTTCCTTCTGTATACCTTCTTGTGCTTCTTCACGAATCCGGGCCCAGATAAGGTCTGCTTTTTTTTTCATAGTCAAAACCTTTTTATTTACAACTAAACAATGACATATTATCGCACGCTAAACCAACCGAACGCTATAAACTACGGTTGAATTATAATACGCATTTCCGTTTTTTCGCCAGCCTTTTGAAATGCATCCAGAGCATTTGACAAAGGATATAAAGAAGAAATGTATCTTTTCACATTCACGATTCCTTGAGATATAAGTTCAAGAGCCTGTCGATGATGTCTCGGGACAGAACCATGGGCTCCCGTTAGTAAAATTTCCTTGTAATGGATTATATTCGTATCAATGGGTGTCGGCCGTGTTCCCGGAGGTAAACCACCAAAATAGTTTACACGACCTCGATTTCTAACAATTTTTAATGCATCTATCTGAGCTTCCGGCGATGAACAAGCCGTCAGCACCACATCCGCACCTAAGCCACCTGTTTCTTCAATAATTCGACCTATTAACTCTTCTTCGCTGGTATATATAACCATATCCGCTACTTGTTGAACAACACTTTCCCTCTTCCTCGTTCGATTCACAGCAATTACTTTTCCTGCCCCCATTTTACGGGCTACCTCCATCAGCATACAACCAATAGGTCCTGCTCCAATAATTACAATCGTCTCACCTAAATTAATACCGCACAATTCTAACGCATTTAAACAACAAGCCAATGGCTCTGCTAATCCAGCCTCCTCAAACGAAACATTTCGTGGAATATGATGAACAGGTCCATGTTCCACAACTAACGGATTTAACAACACATACTCCGCAAAACTCCCCGAAAACTGATAGCCCATCGCATAATTTATCGGGCATATATTACCTATACCTGCTTCACAATACACACAGGCTCCACAAGGAACATCTGAACCAATAGCCACACGGTCCCCTACCTTAAATCGTGTTACCCCTTCGCCCACTTCTACAACCTCACCAGCAGATTCATGTCCTAATATCGCCGGTGGTTTAACTCTACTATTACCATTGTTAACAATCCGTAAGTCAGAACCACAAATAGCACAACTTTTTACTCTTACCAGCACAGACCCAGGAACGACCTGTGGTTTCTCTACTTCCTTTAACAACAATTTCCCAATATTTTCTAAAACTAATGCTAACATGATTCTATCTCCTTATTTACAAACATCGCCTTTATAGGAAAAATTTTCTTTTGGTACATTTCCACTAAAAAATCTTTAAGTCTCTCAATAGAAACTTCATGAGTAACTATTTTTTTGTAAAGGTCACTTTCCTTCCTAAATTCCTCTAAAACAACCTGCCATTCATTTTTAGGATATTCATTTATCACAGAGTTCCATATTCCTACAATATGAATTTCTTTTCGTAAAATCATCCCATACTGCTTTATTCCTATACTCATCTCTTTACAGGCGGGATTCCCTACCAATACAATACTTCCCGATATACAGCAACTTTCTATTGCTGTCTCTAAACCAATAGGAAACCCCGTTGTTTCAAACACAACATTTACCCCATACTTACACTTCTGTTTTATCCAATCCGGCACATGCGTTTGCATCGCATCCAAAAGATTTTTAAAACCTAAAGAACGAGCAAAACGCAACTTATCCACAACAACATCCGTCATGAATACCTCCGCTCCGGCAGTTCGTGCCCATAACGCAATTAAAATCCCAATCGCACCAGCCCCCATTACCAATACCGTATCCCCAACAGCAATTGGAATCTTTCGAACTGCATGTAAAGCAACCGCACAAGGTTCTGTCATTGCTGAAAGAACCCCTGAAACCCCATCAGGAACCGGGATAATATGACTACCCGGAACCGTTACATATTCCGCAAACCCCCCATCTCTTCTTGACCCCAAATAGTCATAATTCAGACATTGAGTATATAAACCGGAATAACATGAAGAACATTGTCTACAAGGAATCAAGGGATACACAACGACATGCCGTCCTATCCAATCCTTTCCCATTTCTGAACCTACATTTTCAACAATACCCGAAAATTCATGCCCCGGAATTAATGGATATTTATAAGTACCATGTTCAAAAATTCGGGGGATATCCGAACCACATATACCACAGGCTAAAACCCTGAGCAACACCTCATCAGGACATGGAAGAGGAATAGGAATATCCTCTAACCTCAAATCTCCTGGAGCATAAAGTCTTAATGCTTTCATATTATTCTTTTCCTATAAATAAAACTCCATAAAAACAGATTGTTTGAACTTAAACTGTTATACATCAAAGTATCCCCTCTCTATTATAACTAAAAAGAATCTGAATTTCACAATTTTCTCAAAATAAAAAAATGATAATCATAGCAAAAATTCATTATACTTATCCCTTAATCAAACCTTATATTTAATTTTTTTCCAATAAAAGAAACTATGAAGAATCTTTATATTACAAAAAAAACACACATACTAATATTCTTATGCCTCTTTTTATTTTTCATCTCCTCAAAAGCAATCACCCAAATCATAAAAACCGAAACAGAAATAAAATCTCAATACCTATGGCTAAAAATAGACCCTTCCAATCAGGGGGTTATTACACAACTTGGTTTACTCAATCCACCCAATAATATTTCGGGACCTCTGGGAATGTTTCAAGAAGGCTTCGGAGTAGGAAGTTTCTATGTCCCTAATCGAAAAATTAACGAACAATGGGAACAAAATACTTTGCCTAACGGAACAAAAGAAATCCAATACACCTATAACTGTGAAGGTCCAAACATACAAGGATTAAAAGTAAAACGGACAATACAACTTTCACCCCTTGAAGCAGGACTATCTATCAAATTAGAGGTTAAAAATGAGGGAACAGAAAGTCAATGGATTGCCCCCTGGGTAGCCAATTCAATTAACCCGGGAGGGAAATGGAATGAAACCGACCGATTGGAATTGCCTACTACAGACGGGATTACTACAATTACATCGAGTAACCATTGGGTCGCATCAAGAAACTGGTCTGCTTATACAGACCAGGAATTATTAGCAAATGTTTGCCTCATCTTTCATGCAGATAGGCTCCATTCATTCCTATCTGTATGGGAACCTCAGGAAAACAAGCAAGGGGTACAATCATGGTTTCTCCCAACTCTAATTAAACCCGGCGATACATGGTCAACAATTTATAAACTTTCCATAGTTCGTGGCTTAAGCCATGTAAACTTTGCTTCTGAAGAAATGGCATGCCAATTAGACTATAAAGAAGATGGAAAACTTATACTGCTTCTCTCCTCCAACCGCGAGCTCCAAAATATGCGTATTCACTCGCGTGTTCTTGGACCCGATGGAAAAGTATGGCGATTACCTACAAAGAAATTTGATTGCCAACCCAATATACTTATCCGTTGCACTTACGACTGGAAGGCACCAGGAGCAGGCCATTATGATTTTCTCGCACAATTAGAACAGAATGGAAAACCCTACTATCTTGGTAAAGAAACGGGTTCTCCCCATGGAGGAATTGACACCCAATTTATTGTAGGCAAGCCTGACTCCAATCCTTCTCAAAATGAAGAAACTTTCCCCCCCTGGACAGACGCTCCAAAAGCATTAGATAAAGGCCCTCGAAAATTAGAAAGAAACCTATTATTTAATCACTCAAACATAAAAATATGGTCAGAACCATCCCTTTTCAAAATCTTTCCGGAAGATAATCCGACACCCTCTCCTCAAAAAGATTCCGGCCTAAAAATATACCTCGCAAGAGAAGAAAGAGAATCCATCCAAATTGCAATAAGAAACAATGGAAACAATGCTTGCACTGTTCAAACACTTCTCTCTACAATAAAAAACCAACAAACAGGTATGTCTATCCCCAAAAATGTCATTTCTACTTATGAGGTCAAATACCATCCCGTTCTTATACCTTCTTATTACGAAGGTCCCACAGGATACTGGCCGGACATGCTCTCTCCAACAGATACATTAAAAATCCCACCGCAAACTACATCCGTTTTTTGGTTAACTCTTTATGCCCCTGATACTCTTCCCCCGGGCGATTACAAAGGGATCTTCGAACTTCAAAGTAACTGCTTTGACCCTATAGAACTGGAACTAAATATCCATGTGTTCGAATTTGCTTTACCAGATAGCCCTACATTAAAAACAGACTTTGGATTCTCATGGGATAATGCATTAAAAAGTGCTCAACATTTATCCGGAGAAAAGCCAAATGCCTCTGTTGTTGGTTCGAGATATCTCCAGAATGCTATAGAACATCGGGTAACCCTTCGTGAACTTACCCAATTGCCCCCTCCTAAAACCCCTGATTACGCCCAGGAACTTTTAAATATATTACCTAAAATTCAACGACTTGTGAACGAAGGCCTTAATACTTTCACAATCCCTCCCCAATTAATCAATCAACCCGAACAATTAAAAATTCTCTATTCATTCCTTCAAACAAACAATCTATTAAAATTCTCCTTTGTTCCCCTATGGGAATTTCCAAAAGAGGAAGAAAAAGAAAAATTACTTAACACAATTACCCAATGGAAAACTCTATGTCCCGATCTACCTTTAATGGTAACTACGCGTGGACTTAACCCTATTCTTCCCGAGAATGTAGACATCTGGTGCATTCACAGCCCTGTAATGGATACACCCTATAACAGGCACATATTAGAAAAAATTCAGGCAGGTCAAAAAGTCTGGTGGTGTGTCAATCATGCCCCACCCCGCCCCTATGCCAACTTTTTCCTTGACTTTGCTGGTATTGAACATCGAATATTCTTCTGGCAAACATGGATGTTAGGTATTAAAGGTGTTCATTATTGGTGCATTAACTATTCAAAAGAAAAAGACCCTTTGAAATGTCCCCTTGATGTAATTCCTACAAATGGAGATGGCTTCCTCGTATATCCCGGTAAAGAGGGTCCCCTCAACTCCATCCGCTGGGAAATCATCCGTGATGGAATTGAAGACTACGACTACTTAAATATATTTTCTCAACTTATAAAAGAACTCAAAGACACAGGCAATAACCCCGAACTTTTACAACAAGCAGAAAAGATTTACAATTTTCAGGAATTTTGCCCCGACCTTGTTAACTTTTCAAGAGACCCAAATCTACTCCTTTCCAAACGCATCGAAATCGCAGAATATATCGAAAAAATGTTAAAATCTCGCCATCTTACAAAAGAAACAAAAACACCCCCTCTTGAGACAAAACCTACTCCTCTTCCTTCTCAGCAACCTCAACAACAAGAAACTTTCAAAACAACTACAAAAACAGAAATTAAAAATCATGAACCTCCTGTAGAAAAAAAAGACATACAACCCCAAAAGCCTATTCAATCAACAACACCCATACCAAACCCCAAAAGCATAGGATTTAAAAAGAAATCAGATAATCAGACCCATTGAAGAGACCATAAAATTGACAATTATCATTTAGATTACAAAAACTTCTAAACATCCTCTTTCCCATAATAACACATATAGAACTTCTCCCCATCCCATTTAACAAAAGTCTTGTTTTCAATCCAGTCCCCGGAATTGATATACCAGCATTGGCGATTGTTAATGATAAAAGAGGAACATTCAGGCTTATGACAATGTCCTGAGATAACAGCATCACAAACAGATTCTCTTAATTTTTCTATAGCATATCTTTTTATTACTTCCGCTTCATAAAAATGATGGGAAACATTATTTTCTTGTATCTTACGGCTACCCTTACTAAGCAACTGGGCCAATCCCATTGCCCAATCAGGATGTACCATACGAAAAGTAAAAATCATTATTGGATTTCTTGCCAAAAATTTAAAAAAACGATAACCCCAGTCCCTTTTATTCAGTCCATCCCCATGTATCAACATAGTTTTACATCCATCGAAATCCAATATTGACCCCGATTCCAGAATCTGAAAACCAATTTTCTCTAAACCCTTACCGGCCCAAAAATCATGATTCCCCCCAATAAAAAACAATGAAACACCCCCTCGATAAAGTTCATAAAAGGCATTTAAAACTTCAAAATACCCAGAGAACATAACATGTTTATACTCAAACCAGAAATCAAAAATATCCCCTAAACAAATTATCCTGCGTGGAGGATTCTCCCTCAATCGAATTAAAAAATCTATAAACTCCTTCCGATAAGACAAGTATTGCTCCCCTACTTTGAGATGAACATCCGATAATATCAGGTCAAAACTCACAGCCAACCTATCTTACTTAAGGGCCAAAATTGAAATACCGCTTTACCCACAATCTGATCTTCTGTTATTGGACCAAAATACCGACTGTCTTTACTAACCTTCCGATTATCACCCAACACATAATATTCGCCAGGGTTTAAAAAAATCATATCATCCTCATCAGATCCTTTAAATTCAAAATTGATATAAGGCTCATCCAGAAGAGTGTTATTAACATATACCCTGTTATTTAAATACTCTACCTTTTTTTGAGAAATTTCTTGCATAGTATTTTCGGAAGCACTAACTATTCTATTTGATGAATTTGAAGGAACCATCGCAATAACCCTTTTTACATACCTTCGGTTATCTTCTCCTTTTCCTTCAAACACAATAATATCTCCTTCGTGAATTTTCCATTGCTCCGGTATTAAAGGGAATCGTTTCAAAACACAGGGTAATTTGAATACTAAGATACGGTCTCCTTCATTCAAAGTCCCCTTCATAGACGGACCCCAGACCTCATATCCTTCAACAACAAAAGAATGAATGAACCAAACACATAAAATAAATATAAAAAGCAATTTAACAAATGCAAAAATTTCATTTAGAACAGAATCCCCACTACTTTTATATACTTCTTGCTGAGTTGAACTGTTCCTTATTTCTTCTGTCTCACAATTCATACTGTAATTCAACCATTCCTATTAAACAATCCCATACGGAATCGCCTATTTTTTAACGCTTCTATAAAATCTATCTTATCAGGCTTTTCCATTTCAACATCTATCCAATACCTACCCACATGATAAGACTGATGAGCATCACTTGCACAAATCTGTATCCGATTAAGTTGTTTTGCCCAAAGACTTGCCCGTTCCTGTTCTACAACATTCATATTTACACTCATTACCTCCATAGCAGGAATCGACAAATTTTCCAGACAATGGTCAAAATGATGATAGCCACGAGTAGGATGTGCTGCAACACAGAATCCATTATACCTTTCAACCTCCGCAATCACTTCTTCCACAGAAACAAAACTTTTCCAGCGAGTTATTGTCTTTTCTGGAAGTCCAAAAACAAGTATATCCCCTGCATCAGATGTAATCTCGGCCCCAGAAAAAATAGAAAGACCATTTACAAATACTCTCTTCTTTAACGCATCTATTTCTTTTTCGGCCCACTGATAATGATGTTCTGTAATAACAATTCCATTTAATCCTGCAGATATAGCACTTTCTATCAATTCCTCCGGCTCCATCAAACTACAAGGGGAATAGACACTCGTATGAAGATGTATATCAAACTTTAAACGCATCAAAAAATTCCTTTACTTCTACCTGAAAATAATTTTTCCCACATTTTCAAGATACAAATCGACGAATCCCATCCAAAAGAATTTGTTCTTCTCTTTGCCAATTATACCTCATTTCCACCGCTTTTCGCCCATTTTTACCTAAACGGGTTGCCTCTTCTGGATTACAAAGTAGATAAATGATCGCATCTGCTATTCTTTCAGGATTGGTAACATCCACACACAAACCGCAATCGCTATCCCGAACAATCTTCGATACTTCCACTGCAAAATCAGGAACAATAACAGGTATTTCCTCTCTCATATAGTCAAACAATTTATGAGGCATTGCTAAAATATGGTTCAAAAATCCCGGTTGGAAAAGAATCAAACCTATCTTTGATACTCGAATGTATTTAGGAACCTCCTCAAAAGGAACTACCCCTAACAGGTGGATATTTGCTTCCAAATTCTTCCCTCGTATTGCCTTTCGATATTCATCCTCACTTCCATATACATACTCTCCAAGAACAATACATCGCAAATCCGGAATTTCCTTCACAACCTTCTCAACAGCATCCAATAACTGATATGACCCACGAATCGTTCCAAAAACTCCCTGATGTATAATTGTTGGAACATTTGCATATTCTTCTACTAATGAAGCAGGAATATCTGTACAAATTGGTTGTAGATGATTAGTGTTAAGAATCGTTATCCGTGGTGTCTTTATTCCTTCCCATAAAGGCTCAAAACTCTCCCGCGTTAAAATGATCATATCCGTCCATCGGGCAAAAACTCGCATTACTTTAAGAGTAAAGTACTCCACAAATTTATGTAAAAAACCTGGGAAAAACTGGGCCATCTTGTTAGGGTTATGTTCATGCATATCAAATATTACTTTACCACCCTTAAAAAATTTAATCATCAACGCAGACACCCAGGATTCAGGTTCCGGCACAATATAAATATCCGAAGGGATTTTTCTTCCTAATTTAAAAAGTATGAACACCGACTTTATACGATTCCACCAGCCTTTTTTATGTGGGAATACTACAAATCGAACTCCAATATCACTTTCAGGAGATTGTTGTCCGGAATACGGACACACAGAGAAAACTTCATACCCATTAGCAGCAAGAGTGCGTGCTAACTTGTGATACATTCGTTTATCATAAGGCTCATGCAAAACATTTAAAAGCGTTATCCTCTTTCTTTTCTCAGACATTCCTTAAAACCCTATTTTATAGCAAAAAGAATACAAAACCTTTTATAGGCTACTAACTTTTTCCAAAACCGCCAATATTTCCTTAACTGCGGAATCCAAACCAATAAAAATAGAACGGGAAATAATATCATGACCTATATTTACTTCTTTCAAGCCAGGAATTTTAGTCACAGGCTCAAGATTTCGAACTGTCAATCCATGCCCCGCATGAAGAGCCAATCCCAACTGAACCGCTACCTTACCCGCCTCATAAAGTCGATTCAACTCTTTATCCACCTGTTCTCTCTCCGCATTAGCATAGGCCCCTGTATGTAATTCAACACTATCGGCCCCTATCTCCGCACTGGCGTGAATCTGTTCTATATCCGGATCTACAAACATACTGACTTTGATACCTCTTTCATGCATTCCCCCAACAACTCTTCTCAAACTCTCTTTCTGTTCCACAACATTCAAGCCACCTTCTGTAGTAATCTCCTGTCGATTTTCAGGGACAAGACACACAGTATATGGAACTATTCGATGGGCAATTTCTATAATCTCCGGAACACCAGCCATTTCCAGATTCATACGAATCAATAAAACCTCCTTAAGTCTTTCAACATCCTTGTCCTGAATATGACGCCGGTCCTGACGCAGATGAACTGTAATTTGATGGGCACCCGCAATTTCACAGACTTTAGCCGCAGTTATTACATCCGGCACTTTACCCTTTCGGGCCTCTCTCAATGTTGCCACATGGTCTATATTTACACCCAGTTCTATCATACCGAATACCTCCAAGTTTTAACTAAGTTTCAAGCAATAAGGTAATTTTCTCTACCAATTTTTTACAATATATTTCAGCTTTTCTTAACTCCTCATGCTGTACCATAATCCGAATTACAGGTTCCGTACCTGAATAACGGACCACCACTTTCCCCTCCCCATTCAATTCTTTCTCCACTTCCTCAGAAACTTCATTTAGTTTTTCTTCCGATAATCTCGTTCTTCCCTCACATAAAACTTTCCCATGTTGTTCCGGTAAAGGTTGATACATCTTTACTAATTCCGAAAGAGGTTGGTCTGCTCGTATCATAATAGCCAATACTTGTAATGTGGAAATCATAGCATCACCTGTTACATTATAATCCAACAAAACAATATGTCCGGAGGGTTCCCCCCCCAAATTAGAATGTTCCTTTCTCAACGCCTCCGATACAGCCCTATCTCCCACGCCCGTCCTAACAACACGACCTCCATAAGGTTTTATAGCCCGTTCCAGTCCTGCATTTGCCATTACCGTTGTAACCAGAGTTTTGTTACTCAATACCTCTCTCCGCAAATAATCTACTCCCAAAACAGCAAGAATAGCATTTCCATCCAACAATCTCCCATGAGCGTCTGCCATAACCAACCGGTCACCATCCCCATCAAAAGCAACCCCCACATCGGCCTTCTCACGAATAACCTGGGCTCTCATCTCTTCCGGATATACAGAACCACACTTATCATTTATATTTATCCCATTCGGTTCATCTCCAATAGAAATTACATCCGCTCCCAATTCGGATAATGTATCCGGTCCTACACGGTACATTGCACCATTAGCACAATCCACTACAATCCGCAAACCATCCAATCGCATCCCTTTTGGAAAAGTTGCCTTTACAAACTCAATATATCGACCCACCGCATCATCAATTCGTTTTGCAGTACCAATTTTCTCACCCGTTGGTCGGAACTGGTCCACTTGCCCTGTTCGAATTAATCGCTCAATCTCATCTTCGACTTCATCCGGAATTTTATAACCATCCGGACCAAAAATCTTTATCCCATTATCATGATAGAGGTTATGGGAAGCACTTATCATTATGGCACCATCACAACGCAAACTTCGCATAATATAAGAAACCCCTGGCGTCGGAAGAGGACCTGTAAGCAGTACCCGAACACCAACAGAACACAACCCCGCTGTTAGTGCATTTTCAAGCATATAACACGAACGACGCGTATCCTTTCCTATCAGAATTGTATGCTGTCGGTTTTCCCTTTGAAAAATCATACCTGCAGCCCGACCTATTTTCAGAGCCATCTCCGTAGTCATCGGGTGAACATTAGCAACTCCACGAACGCCATCCGTACCAAACAATCGTTGACTCATAATACTTTATCCTTTTCTATCCCATACATTATAGCCTCACTCATACGCACAACTCGAACTGTCTCCTTTACCTGATGAACACGTACCGCATGAACTCCCTGAAAAACAGCCCATGCTACCGTTGCTAATGTACCTTCGATCCTTTGGTCAACGGGCAAATCTAATACTTTTCCTATCGTTGATTTATTAGAAGTCCCTATTAAAATTGGTAATCCAAATTGAAAAAATTCTTTAATTCTACGAAGCAAAGTCAAATTTTGCTCCACTGTTTTTCCGAAGCCAAAACCGGGGTCAAGCCATATCTTACTTCTGCTTATCCCGTGCTTTTCTGCAAAATTCAACCGCTCCTCAAAAAAAGAACATATATCCGAAACAACATCCCTATATCGGGGTTCTACTTGCATGGTCTTCGGTGTCCCTTGCATGTGCATCAAGATATATTCACACCGGGCCTCCGCTACCACTTCAACCAATTCAGGGTCCATTCGAAAAGCCGACACATCATTTATCATAGAAACACCATATTTTAAAGACTTTCGAGCAGTATCGGCCCTATATGTATCCACAGAACGAGGGACAGAGACCCCTTGCAATTTCTCCAGCACAGGTAGAATCCTTTTCTGCTCCTCCTCCACTCCTACAGGTTCAGACCCCGGACGCGTCGATTCTCCTCCTATATCAATCCAATCACACCCATCTTTCACCATCTGAATCGCATGCGTATAAGCCTTTTCAATAGAAAAATAGTGTCCACCATCATAAAACGAATCTGGAGTAATGTTCAAAATACCGACAACCTTTGTGCGTTTCAACATCTTCTACTTTTCCCATCCCTAGACAAATAACAACTAAGCAAGGTCAGGCAAAGGTGGTTGAGAAGGTGTGGGCAACTCTGTAAACTCTTCAGACTTTTTTCCCTGAGGTTTCACTTCTTCAGCTATATTCTTCTTTTTTTCCTTTTTCCATCGTTCTGGCAAAACATAGTCCCCCCCCACAGAACAAATAATATCATCAATCTCGCTTGACTCCAGCGTTTCCTTCTCATTCAACGCTTTTGCTAATGCATCCAATATATCCCTATTTTTTTCCAAAAGTTCCTTTGTATCTCTATACGCATCTTCAAGAATTTTATGCACTTCCTTATCAACAGCCGCTGCGGTTTCTTCACTAAATTCACGCATTCGAACAAAATCACGCCCTAAAAACACCTCATCATTTTTCCCAAAAGCAATCGGACCTAAGGAACTCATCCCCCACTCACAAACCATCGAATGCGCTAAATGAGTGGCTTGTTGCAAATCATTTGCACAACCACTGGTAAACTCATTAAATACAATTTCCTCTGCCGCTCGCCCTCCCATAGTTACCCGTATCGTCGCCAAACACCATCTCCGCGTAAGATTATGTCGGTCTTCCTCAGGCAAAAAACTCGTAACTCCCAATGAAGGACCCCGTGGGATAATAGTGGCCTTGTGGATAGGGTCTGCGTCCGGGGATAATCTTCCCACCAAAACATGCCCCGCTTCATGATAGGCTGTTTGTAATTTTTCCTTTGCACTTAAAACCAAACTCTTTCGGGCAGGCCCCATTAAAACACGGTCCTTTGCGTCCTCAAAATCAATCATACTTACCTTTTCTTTATTTCGCCTTGCCGCAAGCAATGCCGCTTCATTTACCATATTAGCAAGATCTGCACCTGAAAATCCCGGCGTGCTCCTGGCTAAAACTTCAAGGTCTATATCATCATCCAACGGCACTTTTTGATTCCGTATATGTACTTCTAAAATTTGCTTTCTTCCACGAACATCCGGATTCGCTACTACAATCTGACGGTCAAACCGTCCCGGCCGAAGTAAGGCCCTATCCAAAACATCCGGTCGGTTCGTAGCAGCCATTAAAATAACCCCCTCATTACTATTAAAACCATCCATCTCCACTAACAACTGATTCAATGTTTGTTCCCTCTCATCATGCCCCCCTCCCAATCCTGCACCTCTTTGTCTTCCTACCGCATCAATTTCATCAATAAAAATAATACAAGGAGCATTCTTATACCCCTGCTGGAACAAATCACGAACACGACTGGCACCAACTCCTACAAACATTTCCACAAAATCCGAACCGCTGATACTAAAGAAGGGAACATTGGCCTCACCCGCAACGGCACGGGCTAATAAAGTTTTGCCCGAACCCGGTGGACCCACCAACAATACACCCCTGGGAATTCTACCTCCTAAACGAGAAAATTTCTTAGGGTCCTTCAGGTATTCCACAATCTCCTTTAATTCCTCTTTGGCCTCATCAACCCCCGCTACATCATTAAAAGTAACTACCTTATCACTTTGATTTACTAAACGAGCACGACTTTTACCAAACGACAACGCCTTATTACTACCCCCCTGTACCTGTCTGAACATCAAAAACCAAAACAACCCCATTATAATCAGTAGAGGTAAAACATTAATTAAAATACCCTGCCACAAAGGATTATCAGTTTCATACTTATAAACAACTCCTTGTTCTTTTAACTGCTCTTTCCATTCATCCTTAAAATTATCCGTATTAAACTGTATTTTCTTCTGACCCTCTATTTCATTTTTCAATTCCGCATTCACCTGTTTAAGATTGTTGCCCGACTCCCGAATCGTTACTGTTTTTATATTTCCTTGCTGAAGCTGTTGAACAAAATCAGTCTCAAGTAGTTCCTTTCGGGGTCCTCTTACTTTAGAAAGATTGGATAGTACCAGGACCATAATTATCAAAAACACTATCCATAACGATATTTGCTTTAAAAAACTATTCATTCACACAAAAAACCTTCGTAAATACTTATAATTTAATATAGAACGCCAATATCATCAAAAATAATGACGAAACACTTATACTCTTTAATTAAAGATTTATCAAATATTGTACTTATATGATAACAAATACAATCCCCTAAAACAATTTTTCAATATCTATCACTTTATATATCCTAACCTCTATCTATCATTTGTAAGACTTTATTTTCTATTAAGACAAATTTAAGGTGTGTATACAATTATAAAAAATAATACAATTCTGATATAATAAAAACTCAAAATTTATGACTACTATTCCCTTATATTAAAATCTTCAACAAACAGCAATTAGGAGAAAACCTGTGTTACAAATGGTTCGACAAATACCGTGGTTATTTTCCCACGATATGGCGATAGATTTAGGAACAGCAAATACACTTGTATATGTAAAAGGACAAGGTATTGTTCTAAGCGAACCTTCTGTTGTGGCCATTAATAAAGAGACAGGAAGAGTACGTGCAGTAGGTAATGAAGCCAAAAACATGATCGGTCGCACCCCAGGAAACATCGTTGCGATTCGACCTATGAAAGATGGAGTCATCGCTGACTTTGAGACTACACAACAAATGTTACGATATTTCATCCAGAAGGTTCATAACCGCAGGAGGCTTATTTGGCCTCGTGTTGCGGTAGGTGTCCCTTCGGGAATCACCGCAGTAGAACGAAGAGCAGTAACAGAAAGTGCCATGCAAGCAGGAGCCAAAAAAGTTTATATCATAGAAGAACCGATGGCTGCGGCCATAGGAGCAGGCTTACCCGTTCACGAGCCTCAAGGAAGCATGATCGTCGACATCGGTGGAGGAACAACCGAAGTGGCCGTTATCTCATTAGGTGGTATTGTATTTTCAAAATCAGTACGTACTGCAGGTGATGAAATGGACCAGGCCATAATTAATCACATGAAACGCTCATACAACATGATGATTGGTGAACGAACCGCAGAAGAAATAAAAATTGCTATCGGTTCCGCCTTCCCCTTAAAACAGGAACTCGAATTACAGGTAAAAGGAAGAGATCAGGTTTTAGGACTACCCCGAATTATTACAGTTACATCCGAAGAAATTCGGGAATCTCTAAGGGACCCTGTCAGCCAGATTATCGAAGCCGTTCGTTTCACATTAGAACGAACCCCACCCGAACTGTCCGCTGATATTGTAGACAGAGGTGTTGTCCTTGCAGGAGGGGGAGCCCTTTTGAGAGGATTAGACCAGTTACTTTCTAAAGAAACAGGACTTCATGTATCCATTGCAGAAGACCCCCTCTCAGCAGTCGTACTTGGCGGAGGAAAATTCCTCGAAGAACTAAAAAATTATCCGGAAGAAAAACTTTAGTTGTATAAATTTTGTATCTCAAACTATATTAATATTACATTTGAAGTGCGAAGAGGATAAAGAGTCTTAATTCAAATATAAAAATGAACACATTGGATACAACAAAAGCATATCGCTCAACCCTTATATTTGTTCTGATATGTACCTTATGTACCCTCTCACTCCTGACAGAAACACCCTCAATACCCATCCAAAACTTTTTCAAACAAGGAATCTACTTGATAACACACCCCTTAGTTAGTATAAAAACAAAAACAGAAAATTCTTTAGATTATCTCATTAGCGTATTTTTCGAAACAGATTATCTAAAAAGCGAGAATCATGCTTTAAAAGAAGAACTTATTCGATTACGATTAGCCCTTATCGATAAAGCAGAAAAAACTTATCAATTAGAAAAAAAACTAAAAATTACGCCCCCTCCTAATGATTGGAAAAACCTAAAATTATTACAAGCAAATATTTTAGAAACATATCAGGGAGCACTGCGAATAGACAAAGGGACTAAAAATGGTGTTTTCATTTCCCAGCCTGTAATAGTTCCAGAAGGAGTTGTAGGAGTAGTTATAGAAACTTCTTTATTTTCCTCAGTTATTGCCACACTCCATCACCGCGAATGCCGAATCGGAGCAATGATACAAAGAGAAAGACTACGCCCCTATGACGGTGTAATTTACCCATCCGGAGATTTACGGAAAATTTGCACAATGAACTACATCGACATATATGACAAAATTCTTGTTGGAGACTTTGTTGTAACAAGTCCTGAAAGCACATTTCCACCCGGATTGCCTATTGGGATTATCCAGACAATTCATGAATCCGGTACACTCTGGAAAAGCGCCGATATTACCCCAATTGTAGACCCTTATAAATTAGACTATGTATTCCTTATCCTTGATAAAATAGAGCCCTTACATATCACAAACTACGAAAATGCTCATAGTACCGAAGGACAAACATATGATAAAACAAAAGAAATGCAACCCCCTATCCAGGAACTATTAGCCCCATAAAAAGAGCGTAAAAATGTATCTAAATCATATAATATGGATTATAATTATTTTCATCTTATCCGTATTACAAACAAGTTGGCCAGACATATTAAGAGTTCAGGGAGTTATTCCAGACCTCGGTTTAATTATGGTTATCTACTTTGCTTTATTTTACGGAGAAGAAAGAGCCATGTTCACAGGTGTATTTGCAGGAATATATCAAGATATAGCCAGCAATACAACACTGGGACATCATGTCCTTTGTCTTGTGATTACAGGTTTTATTTTTGGTAAATTATCCGGACGGCTTATCAGCGAACATCCTGCTATTAAATCAGCCCTGGTATTTGCTGGGGCTCTTCTACATGGTATTTTATTTAACCTCATTGTTTATCTTCAGGACCCCTATACAAATCTATTCTATGTGATTTTCATAAACACAGTACCATCCGCCTTCTACAGTGCATTAATGACCCCAATTATTTTCTGGTTGTTACAGCAAATCTTCAGGATTACAGACCTTTTCTCCATATATCCATCAGGTAAATAACATGAACAACAATCATTTATCACAAAAAGAACTGCTTTACCGCTTCACACTGGTTATTTTTATCGTACTTATAAGTATATCCATTCTTATATTCCGATTGTGGACCATACAGGTTCGAGATGTAGAAATCTACCGAGAAAAAGCAGAAAACAACCGTATCTGGCCTCAAAGAATAAAGGCCGACCGTGGAAAAATATTAACCCGCGATGGAACAATTTTAGCAGACAACCGTCCCTCTGCAGATGTAATCTTCGTTCCAGGCGATTGTCCTGCCGTCTATTACAAAAATACTGCCGAAACATTAGAAAACCTACTCAACATTCCTTCCTTCTGGATTTTGGAACAAATAGAAAATTTTAATACAGAACCTTTCACTCAAATAACAATCAAAAGAGATATATCCCGCTCCGACTGGATACGGCTTGAGGAAAATAGTTTTCAACTTCCCGGTATATATATAACAGTCCAACCTCAAAGAAGATACCCTTTGGGAAATACAGCCGGTCTGATTATCGGTTACCTCAATGAAATAACGAAGGAAGAGTTAGGTTTATATGATGGAAAATATTATACCGGAGATTTTATAGGTAGAACCGGAATAGAACGATATTATGAAAACATTCTGAAAGGGACCGACGGATATATGACCGTTACAAAATATGCCTCGGGAAGGCCCCAATTACGAACAGACCGATATGGAAACTTACTTCTTGTCAGAAAAGATACCCGGGGGCATTTATTAACCGAAGAAACAGAACTCCGTCAACGACCCCTTCCAGGTAGAAATCTTACATTAACATTAGATATCGAACTACAAAAACTGTGCGAAAATCTACTTACAAACCAACAAGGGGCTATTGTTGTTCTGGATGCTGATACAGGAGCCGTATTCGCTATAGCAAGCAACCCCAACTACGACCCAAACATATTTGTTACAAAAGGAAAAGATGCGGAAAGACTCGAATTATTACAAAACAAACAACCCAACCGGATGATCAATCGGGCCATCAGCGAACAATACCCACCGGGTTCCGTATTTAAAGTCCTCCTCGCAGCCACAGCCCTTGAAAAGGGGGTAATTACATCAAAAACAACTTTTTTCTGCCCCGGCTCTTTCAAAATTGGAGGAACAGGTAGAGAATGGAAATGCTGGCAAAAATATGGACATGGCATGGTTACCGTCCGTGAAGCCCTTGCTTATTCCTGCGATGTGTTTTTTTACAATGTTGGGCTAAAATTAGGCGTAGACAATATATCAGAATATTGCCATAAAATAGGTCTCGGGGAAAAAACAGGGATAGATTTACCCGGAGAGGTTCCCGGACTTATTCCCAATAGAGAATGGAAAGCAAAAATAAATGCACATAAACCTGTATGGGAACAAAAATGGTATCCCGGAGATACTGTAAATTTAAGCATCGGACAGGGAAGTTGTGCTACAACCCCACTACAAAATGCCGTCTTAATGGCAACAATCATTAATGGCGGACATCGTATTTTTCCGCACCTCAACGCTGATTTTATCCCTCCAAAACCTGAAGAACAAATTTTTTCAAAGAATACATTAGAAACCGTTATCACCGGTATGAGATTATGTGTCGAACCGATTGGTGAAGCAAGAGCAGGAACAGGGAAACTCGCCAAAGTGGAAGGTATTACTGTGATTGGGAAAACAGGGTCAGCCCAAATTATGTCTTTAGAGCACCACAAAAAATATAAAACAGAAGAAGAAATACCCTGGGAAATGAGAGACCATGCATGGTTCGTTGCAGGAGTGATAGATAGACAACCTAAAATAGCCCTCTGTGTACTTATAGAACATGGACATCACGGCTCTTCTGCAGCCGCACCCATTGCACAACAAATTATCAATTTCTTTTACAATCGAGAATCAAAAAAAGACATCCAACTCATAGCAAAAGAACCCATAGGAGAATTCGATAATTGAGTTCAATTGAACAATACATAATTCACCCGCCAAAAATACAATTTGAAATTGAAGATAGCAGCATCCACATCATCGATTGGCGTAGGCTAAACCGTGTTGACCCAATCCTTTTTCTGCTTATGTTTATACTTGCAATCCTCGGTTGGGTCAATATGTATAGCGCTAGCCAGAATGAAGGTTATTCCTACTTTATCAAACATATCACAATTTTCTTTATAGGCCTTCCCTTTCTATTTTTCCTCACTACAATTGACTATCGAATAATCATCGCATCGGCTCCATTTCTCTACGCCCTTTCCCTATCGCTTCTCACTACGGTTTTGTTATTTGGGGTTCAAGCAAAAGGTAGTGAAAGATGGATCCCTATAGGCCCCCTCCGATTCCAACCTTCCGAAATTAATAAAATCATTATTGTTCTAACACTCAGTTGGTATTTTGGAAAAATTGGCGACAAAATAAAAAGACTTCCCTGGTATATATTGACTTTCTTTATTTCAGGGATTCCCATCATTCTCATTTTTATGCAACCCAATCTCGGTACAGCAATGAGCATAGCTCCTATCACCATGATAATGCTCTGGATTGCGGGATGTCGTTTATGGCACTGGATTGCGACTACTTTGGCAGGACTTATATTAGTCGGTTTTATTTTCTTCCAGGTAAACAGTCTAACTCCAGAAAAAATACAGGCGGGAGAACATCCGGACTTTTTACCCCTCAAACCCCATCAATTAATGAGAATCTATACCTTTTTCAATCCAGAAGCTGATGTACAGGGTGGAGGATGGCAAACCTACCAAAGCCGAATTACCATTGGTAGCGGAGGAATTCATGGAAAAGGTTTTCGGCAGGGGACACAAACACGACTAAAATATCTTCCGGAACATCATACCGATTTCATTTTTTCACTATTCGCCGAAGAACATGGTTTTTATAAGTCGGCCCTTCTTATAATCTTATATGGACTGTTTCTTCTTCGTTGTCTGCAACTCGCCCTATATGCCAACGAATTAAAAGGAAAACTGATGATTACAGGCATAACCATAATTTTCCTATTCCATATTTTTATAAACATCGCCATCACTATGGGGATGCTTCCCGTTACAGGATTGCCGTTACCATTCCTGAGTTATGGTCGATCTTTTTATCTTACCTGCATGGCAGGTATCGGCCTGATATTTAGCGTCCCAAGAGAAAAATCCTACCTTTTTTCAGGACAAGTATTATGAAAGAATTAGTTGTTAATGTAGAATCGTTAGAAACTCGAATCGCCTTATTAGAAAATCAAAAATTAACAGAACTCATGATTGAACGGGCTGAAAAACCCTCCATCGTAGGAAATATCTACAAAGGAAGGGTTGATTCTATTATCCCGGGTATTCAGGCCGCCTTTATTGACATCGGTACAAACAAAAACGGTTTTTTATATGTCTCTGACATATCCACAGATTTTGAAGACATCATCCTCGATGAAGGAATGGTTCCCCGTCCCCTACACCGCAAAACAATGACAGGTCCCTCACGAATTCAGAATATAATCCATACAAACCAAAATCTTATGGTTCAAGTAGTTAAAGACCAAATAGGAAATAAAGGGGCAAGACTTACTACATTCATAACGATACCCGGAAGATATGTAGTCCTCTTCCCAACAATTAATGCCACTGGAGTTTCAAAAAAAATAGAATCAGTAAA
Organism: uncultured bacterium; assembly: GCA_937124615.1. Lineage (GTDB taxonomy): Bacteria > Hydrogenedentota > Hydrogenedentia > Hydrogenedentales > Hydrogenedentaceae > Hydrogenedens. The sequence goes on along the minus strand of CAKZKR010000019.1, from coordinate 77,535 downwards.
AGAACGAGAACGACTTCGGAAAATCATGCACCAAATCAAACCACAAGGGATGGGTATCGTTTTCCGTACAGCCGCTGAAAACAAACCTCGTGAGGACCTGGAAAATGATGTAATGTATCTAATACGCGTTTGGGATGAAGTTAATGAAAAGTTTCGCAACATGAAAAGCCCGGGACTTGTTCGTGAAGATCTAAATCCCATATTACGAATAGTCCGAGACCGTTTTACAAAAGAAATCCAAAGATTAACAATCGATAATTCTATACAATACGAGAAAATCATAAATTTCCTCAATATATTGGAACCTACTCTTAAAAAAAGAGTTCGTTTATATAAACTAAAAACACCCATCTTCGAAAAAATGAATATCGAACGAGAAATTGATAAAATCCTCCAAAGAAATGTCCAACTCAAATCAGGTGGATACATTACAATAGACCTGACAGAAGCATTAGTCGCTATTGATGTAAATACAGGAAGTTTTATAGGGAAAAAAGAGTTAGAAGAAACAATACTTCAAACAAATTTGGAAGCCGCCGAAGAGATAGCAAGACAGGTACGACTCCGCGATTTAAACGGAATTATTGTGATTGACTTTATAGACATGTCTTTAGAACAAAACAGAAAAAAACTCCTGAATCATTTTTTAAACCTGCTCAAAAATGACCGGGCTAAAATAACTGTGTCCGAAATCAGTGAACTGGGTATGATAGAAATGACCCGCCAAAGACTCAAACAAAATGTAATAAAAACTCTATCTCAACCCTGCCCTTATTGCTATGGATGCGGACACATAAAATCAAACACAACCGTCTTGTTAGACATTATCCGCAAATTAAAAAGCATGTTCCTCGTAAATAAAGAAAAAAAATTCATTGTACAGACACATCCTGAAATAGCAAAAAGATTACGAGAAGAAAATGCACCTCTTCTAGAAAATCTGCAGAAAGAATTCAGTAAAGAAATTATTATTGAATCGGTATCCGATTTCCACATTGAAGATTATCGAATTTTAAGCGCCCGAACACGGATTATTATTGAAAGCAGAGTTTATCGTGATTAAATACACAAGATCATTAATAACTATCCGGGCGAATAATACTTTCTTATCAATGAAGTTATTTGATTTCTTGGTGCAACTATAATATCAAGAGTGCAATTAGAGGCTAATTTTAAATCTTCAAGTGCTAACAAATTAAATGGATTTGCAACCGCTACCCGCAATGTATTCCCCCGTATCTGTAAAGGTATACACTCATGCTGGCGTACCAGCCTCTCCGGAATTACTCTTAATGCCATAGAATGAACAATTTCATTTCTCAAATCCTCCGAGAAGGGATAACCACTCTGTTTTGCAAGTATCCTTGCTATTGTTACATCATCTACCAATCCAAGACGAATTAAAACAGTTCCCAAATGCTCTTTATAACTGTTTTGTTTTTGATATAGCAAGGCTTTATTTAGTTGCTCCTTAGTAATAATTCCTTCTTCCAATAAAATATCTCCTAACTTCAATTTTTCTGAACCTTCCCCTTCCTCTCCAATCTTTGTACCCCCTGAATATTCAACACCTCGTTGAATTGATTCAATCCCTGAAATAAGCCCACGAACCCTCTGTAACTCCTGTAACAATTCTTCTTCCGAAACCATCTTAGAAGGTCCTGATACAGAAACAGAAGACATTGTAATATTATCTTCCGGTATTCTTTCAATTAGAGCAACAGTCCGGTCAAAGGCTTCCTCAAAGGCAACCATCGCAGTATAACAATGTGCCAGAGCGGAGCGAATCTCTCGAATCTGATTTTGTGCCTTTCGTTGTATTGTAAACTGCTCTTCTCTATTGGTCGTCTTCAAAAGCGATTCACGAACCCTTTGAATATACATATTAAGACTCTTTCGATTTCTCAATAACATACGTAACCGAGGAAGTTTATCCTTCACACGATCAATTAACTGAGAAAAACGAAAAGAGATTTCTCCATAATATTTTTCCCAATCAATGGCCTCTTTTTCTATTGGGTCTAATGGATCATCATCAGAGTAGTTGTGCAACACTTTTATATCCTAAACTCAATATTTCTTTACCCCAGGAAAAAATTACTATAATTATTCCCGTAAAATATATTTATAACACCAGCCTTCATTTTGTTTATAAATAATCCTCGCATATTAATATTATAATCCATAATTATTTTTACTATACATAAAAATCATAATATATATCAATTTGCTTACCTAACAAATTATACCAATTTTACTGTCAAAAAAATACAATATTCTACCTTTATAAAAATGTTGACAAAAATTTATAAAAAAACAATAAGTCAAATAATAAGAATAATACATTATTGCAGAGCGAATAAATACAATAAATTTAAATCAAATAATTACCTTTGAGATAATATAAACAAAGAATACAACTAATAAGGAGTATTTTATGGCCATATTGAGAATTCGAGGCATTCAAATGAAAGTAAGAAACACAAAAAAAGAAAATCTTCCTACCATACTTGATCATATACAAAAAGGAGACTGTGATATTATCATTTTCCCGGAAATGAGTCTTACAGGATACAACGACAATTTCAGCGACACACGAACAATCGAGGCATGGAAACAAATTGCTTCCGCATGCAAAAAATCATATGTAACCGCTATAATAGGAACAGGTGCGCGAATGGATGGAAATACATATATCCAGGCGAGAATTTATAACGATGAAGGAAAAATCCTTGGTACACAAGAAAAATTAGTACCTACGGAAGAAGACCGTAAATGGTGTCGCCCCGGAGAAGAGTTACGATTATTTAAACATAAAGGGATAAACTTTGGCTGTCTACTCGGAAATGACTTCTGGGTAGCACCGGGTTTCGGACCTTACCCAGACCCAAGGCTATCATACCAATTAGGAAAACGAGGGGCTCAAATTATCTTTCATCTCATAAATACAGGTATCGACCAAACTTACCTCCCCTATTACGATATTAATCTTCGCCTCAGGGCTCGGGAAAGTAAATGTTATGTAGTAACTGTAAATTCTGCATCAGAACACGGTGTAATCAATTGTCCCTCAGGAATAATGTCACCAGAAGGCAGATGGTTAGTTCAATGTCCCCTTCAAGGAGAACAAACTTTCGTCTACGACCTTGAAATAGATACGGAAACCTAATTTTATTATGTCTTTCAAACAAATCTTTTCTACTTCTACAATTATTGTAATTGGAATATTCTTTATTCTCATCGGGCATTACTTCCAAAAAAATTATCTAACCAAACCCAATATTGTATTCATCCTGATTGATACACTACGAGCAGATTGTATTAATCCTGAAACAGACCCAAATCCGATTACACCATTTCTATCAAAATTTGCAAAACAGTCAATATATTTCCCCTCTGCGGTTACTCCGTGTAGTTGGACAAAACCCACCATAGCAACTTTATTAACAGGTTTACCCCCAGAAAAACATAATGTCCGTTACAGTGTTCGGAATGAAGACCCAACCGCACCTATAAGTGATGTGCTCTCCGATGCTTTCACTACACTCCCCGAGTATCTATCCCAGCACGGCTATGAAACCTATGCAGTTCAGACCAATGCAAATTTAGTCCCTCTACTCGGTTTTGCCCAGGGTTTTTCAGAAAAGCACTTCATATTTGTGAATGATGCACCGGCTTCATTTGTAACCGAAAAGTCTATCGAGTTAATCACCAGCACAAAAAGACCTTTCTTCCTTTACAGCCATTATATGGACCCTCATCTCCCATATAATCCACCCCCACAAACTTTGGCACTATTACAAAACACGAATGAAACATCAGAAATAAATGAAAAATATATAGCACCTGATGTAATCATTGATTACTTAATGGAACTGGTATACTACAATTTAGGAAAACGCTCAGAACCTCCGTCACACGAATATACCCAGCAGGAAAAACAGGAACTTAAAAGAAGATACCACGCTGAAATACGATTTGTCGATACACAAATAGAAAAACTGGTTAACACAATAAAGAAGAAATTCCCAAACACAATCTTCTTCATTCTGTCAGACCATGGTGAAGAATTTTGGGAACACAAAGGTGTGGGACATGGAACATCCCTTTATGAAGAGCAAATCCGAGTCCCCGTAATTATCCATAGTAGGGGGATAGAACACAAAAGAATTAACACTCCTACCTCAATTGCAGGTTTTGCTAAGACGGTAACTTCACTAATTAATCTTCCTCCCCATCCTCAATTTGAAGGTTATAATCTTATAGAAGAAACCGATAAAAATACCTACATTGAAATGCTTACATGGGGCTCATGGGCCGACATGGGACTAAATTTAAAGGGAATCATAAAATATCCATGGAAACTTATATTAAACAGGAATACAAATACAACAGAATTATATAACTTAACAGAAGACCCAAAAGAACGAAATAACTTATCCGAAAACTATCCTGATATAGTTTGCGATTTACTAAAACACATCAACGATGTTCACCATAATGAAACGAACGCTCCATCAGAAAACACAACAGCATTACCTACAGACATAAAAGAACAAATCGAAAGGCTGGGATATTTATAAATAAACCTCTTCCCGTTTGTGTCTTTTTATTAACTTTACTTTCATGATTTATAAATTCTATAATTTCACACATTAACTCAACTCAAACATACCTTAATATATGTCTTCAAAAGATTTCCATCAAAAAACAAACCTTGAAACGACCAGAGCAATTCTATTTGGTGCTTTACTGTTATCTCTCCTATGCGTAACCTTATTTCAAGGAAGTCGCGGACTGTACGAGACTACAGAAGGGAGATATGCCCTGTGTGCTCGTGAAACAATGAAATCCGGCAATTTATTAGAACCTATTTTACACGGGAAACATCACTGGACCAAACCCCCACTAACCTATATTGCAATTATATCAGGACTCCTTATATTCGGCGAGGATAGCACATGGGGAGCCCGTTTTTACCTTATCCCTTCTTTTCTACTTACAGTTCTTTTTATATATCTTTTTGCAAAATCCCTCTGGGACTCTACTACAGGCGCCATTTCTGCCCTTGTTTATTCATGTTCACCATTTTTAATAGGAGCCGCCAATTCTATTTCTACTGACACACTTCTCGTTTTATGGCACGCTTTAACCTTCTTTGCTTTTTGGAAAGCATACCAAACAAAGAAAAGGCTTTTTATATATCTATTCTGGTTAGGGATTGGAATGGGTTGCATAACCAAAGGACCGATAGGCTTCATCCCGCTCATGGGAATTCTTCCTTTCTGTCTATGGCGATGGCTCACATACAAAGAAAAACTATGGTTCTTTATTTCTCCAATTGGTATTTCTATTTTCTTTATAGTAGGAATTGCATGGTACATTTGGGAAGATATGAAACATCCCGGACTATTAAAATACTGGTTATTTCATGAAACTGTCGGACGACTTGCAGAAGGAGAATTCGAAAGAAATCCGGAATGGTATAAGGTTTTTCCCATGTATTTTTTACCTGTTATTCTTGGTACAGGGTTATGGGTCATCGCATTCATATTTGTTCTATATAAAAACAAAAAAAATTCTAACAAATATTTTCCATTTTCTTTTTTAGAACCTCAGTGGTTTCTTCTATTCGCCAGTTTTATATTTCCATTTATTTTCTTCCTGGTAAGCAAATCGCGTTTAACTTTATACATCCTACCCGTATTTATTCCTTTGACTGTAATAATGGGTAAAACCTTGCACAATGCATGGGAAAAAGGTGTAATTACTCAAAAGAACCTTATGGTAATAGCCATCATTAACGCAATTCTCATCATATCCCTGAAAGGAATTTCTGTTTATTATCCCAATAACAAAGACATGAAGCAGTTAGCAAAAGATATTCAACCGCTATTAAATCAATTTCCCCAAAAAGAACTCTATTGTATTAAATCAACCTATCTAAATGGTTTTGAATTTTATACGCATATACCTGTCCCTGAAATAAAATTACCTGATGATGACACGCTCAATGAAGAAACCGCTTTGAACTTAACAATTAAAACTATCAGCGACTTCCTAAAAGAGGGAACTAAGGCTAAACGAATCATCCTCGTTCCACGAAAATACGAAAAGGTAATAAGCCCATCAAAAATACCCGAAAAAATAAAAATATACCCTATTAACAAATTCTGGGTCGCGATGTATTACGAGAAATAGTACTGGAATTATCATACCCCAAAAACAACTTTTAAAAACAAAGTTCCATTATATTCTTGCCAGATGTTAGAATTATAATAAAGTTAAAATATATTCAGGCAAGCGTAAACATCTTCAACATGTCTATTGTTAAAAACAATTTCATACTTTGCTACTCATCCCTCTTGATAATTATTTTTACCCTTTCTACATCCACTTTCCCTGAAGAAATAACCCCTAATACAGCTCCTTTAGAAACAAACATACTCCCCATTAATCTCGAGCAAACTATTGAAAGATTGAAGCAATTAAATCAATCCGTATTGTTCAAGTTACACCCTTCTTTCACAGAATCTCCATCCCTTGGTTTTAACACTTTTATCCAAAAAAATGAAAAACTTACCTACTCTGAAACATCAGAACCACTCATAAAAGAACAGTTAATTGCATCAAAACATATAAACATTACCCCCAAATTTGAAGATATATTCTTTCTACTATCCGACGAAACAAGATTAAAAGCCTGTAAAAAAATTTATTCAAACACGCCCCAGGATTTTGTTCAGAAAATAGTACATTATCTTGGGAAAGGTTCCCCAGAACAGGCCATGGTTATAAACCAAATTCTGCCCTATCTACAAAACGAATTGGAAGAACATCTCATAGCATTATTGCAGAAAAATCCTACCGATATAGTAAAAAAACGGAGCATTATCTATGCATTAGGCCAAATAAAGTCAGAAAAATCAGCTCCCTTGTTATGGAATGAGATACAGACAACACAATCAGAAGAAATTCAATACACTTGTGTACAGGCTCTCGCCAACATGCCTCATTCCCTATCTTTGGAACAATGGCTCCAATTATTACAATACAATTCTGTTCCTATATCCCTAACCTCCGCTTACGCTATTGTGGAATATGGGGGAAGTTCTTCAGAAGAATACATCCGCCGTATTCTTTTCGGCGAATTCCCGGTATCTCAAAGAGTTCTTGAATATCTCACAGACCGGATAAGCAATCATCCTCTGCACATTTTTATACCTTTTTCCATTGAGGTAATGAAAAGGAACCCGAGTCTGTCACAAAAATTTTCCTCACTACTAAGCAAAAAAACAGGCGTCAACTTTGGACCCAATCCTCAATTATGGGAAAACTGGTGGAAAGAATATTTAAACAGCGTTTCATCCATAGAAACTCCAGAAAATATACAACCTTCTCCAGATAGAAACCCGCCACAACCCGATGTAAAAATCCACCAACCCCGAGTAAGAAAAAGGTAGAGTATTATCTGTTATTTTGTTATATTGTTATATTGTTTGGGCACGAGCTTGTTGTTTCTCAATCAAGGGCACTACCTGTAACGCACTTCCTATTGAATCCTCAATGGTTCCTTCTCCCCAATAATCACCACAAAAGTAAGTTCTGTTAATCCCATTAATTTCAGTAAATCTTTTTTGAACACTCAACATTTTCCATGTAGGTTTTGGTGCTTTTCTTTTTAGGACGACCATCGTATTCTCTTTTGGCACATTATTCCCTTGAGGGACAAAGGTAAGAAACAAATTAGATTTTATAGGTAACTGTTGTAAGTAATTTAAATTCCATGTTACTACAGGTGGCATTTTTTCAGGAACATCGCTAACCTGAATACACCAAGAAGCAGATCCTTTGGATGGAGTTTGTATAAACCGTTCATCATTATGAACTACAATATCAAATTCTTCATACCCAAACGATCCAAGAACCTGATATTCTGAAGGTGTGGGTTTTTCTAATATCCTTAAAGCATCATCTGCAGGAAGAGAAAAAATCACCGCATCAAAAAATTCCCTTTCCCCTGTATTTGTGATTATTTCAACCGAGTCGGGACTACGGGATACTTGAACAACTTCCACTTGAAAATGAATAGGATTAATTAAAGCCGATACCATCTGACTGACAATTCGGAATCCTCCACCTCGGATAACTCGCCATTTAGCATCATCAGAATCTTCCAACAAACCAATCTTACTTAAAAAAGAAAAGAAAAAATATGCAGGCATATCTTCCAATGTACTTCTCAAACCACACCAGAAAGACTGTATTAAAGGCAAGACAAATTTCTTTTGAATTTCGGATGAAACACCTTCCTCTTTAAGATACTCAAAAAGAGAGGTTTTCTTATCTTTTTTTTCCAAAAAAGATTTCCATTGTTTCTTCCAATTTCTCCATAAAGAAAAAACCTTATAGTTTATCGGTTTTAAAAATGAAGTGGTTGTAGAAAAACTATGAGAATCATCCCCCAAACACCAATATAATTTTGCATTAGGATGATTAATAACAATCCTTTTAGGAACTTCCTGAGAACGTATCTTTAGTTGGTCCAGTAAATTTACAAGATTAGGATAATGAGCACGATTGTATACACTAAACCCCAAATCAACAAAACTGTCCACATTCCCTTCTTTATATCGAATAGAAAAGAGGCCCCCTCCGGGACGATTGCTCTTTTCAAAAATATAAACCTTATGCTTAGAACAAAGCATATAAGCACAGGTTAAACCTGCAATACCTGCTCCAACTACTGCTATCTTCATAACTTCTTCTCCTGAAATTTCACATAACTTCTTGCAACACCTCTAATCCAATTTTATGCAAATACCCATTTGAAGCAAAAACTCCTACGGATTTATCCAATGCTGAACTTCCATCATATTGAAACGAATTCCCCAAAATATCCGTTACCTTACCGCCGGCCTCTTGAAGAATAATGGCTCCACCTACATGATCCCATACCTTTTCCCGATAATCAGGATTATCCGTCGGAGGGAAACGCAAAATGATTTCCCCTATCCCACATGCAAGCAAACCATATTTTACTTGACTATCCACAGGAATCGTTTTCTTAATGTCCATTCTTTCTAAAAAAACCGTGGTTCTTTTAAGGTCTGTATGTTTCGACTCATAAGAACGCAATAATACCGCATTCTGAGGTTCCTTACATTCTGAAACATGGATAGGAATGGCTTCCTCTGATAAATCAAGAGGTTGCATCCATGCTCCTTGCCGTTTCTGAGCAAAAAAAGTATACCCCTTATCGATTCGATTCCCCATACCCCAAAAAGAAGACAGCCTCAAACGAGGGCAGGCTAAAATACCTACATCGATGAATCCCTCATTTACATGTCCTAATGATATAGCATATTGGTCGCCCCGTAGAAAACCTTTCGTTCCATCCAGAGGGTCCAGAACCCAATAAGATTTTTCTTTTGTAAACGAACAATTCATATCCAGATAGTCCATAATATTTTGTCGATTTAATTCCCCTAAAAAAGGTTTCAATACATCTATTAAATGCTCAATAAAATTATCACGGTTATCCTCTGGCAAAGATTTTAATGATTCTTCGGCGATTAAAGGCTCCCCTCTAAAGTTTATATTTAACCAATTACTTACAATAACTTGGGAACCAAAATCTGCAAGAGTGACCGGAGAAAAATCCCGCTTCGTCTGAACATTTTCTATTCCTAAAGTAGCGATATATTCTGTAAACTTACTTATCAACCCCATCAACCCTACCAATTCGCCGGAAAGACTATCCATATAAAATTCCTCACTAAACCCGTTTCCATGCAGAGACTAAAATTTGATAAGCATACTCCATCTCTTCTTCAGTAATAACAAGGGGAGGACTAACCCGAATTACTTTTTTCGCCAACGGGCCTAAAAAATGAACACCTTCATTCTCTGTCCCATAATATGCTTCCAATACACATTTATTGGCAATCTCTGCTGTTGCACAATCAATACCATAAACCAGTCCTTCTCCTCTTACATCATCAATAAAAGAAAATTCCCCTTTCAACCGTAATAATAGATCTTTTAACTTATTTTGTACTTTTTGAACATGTTCCACAATTCTATCCTCTTCAAAAACATCCATGGTAGCACAAACAGCACAACAGGCAGAACTCCCTCCACTAAATGTATCCGATGCTTCTCCATAATCCAGAGACTCTATCAAATCCTCTCGGCCTACCACTGCAGATGCAGGTTCACCACTGGCCATTCCTTTCCCTAACACAACCAAATCAGGCTCTACACCATAAGTCTGGAATGCATACATATTCCCCGTCCTACCAAAACATGACTGAACCTCATCAAAAATAAAAGGTATATCATGTATATTACACCACTCCTGCAATAATTGATGATACCATTTCGGAGGATGATAGGAGCCCTTTGCTCCCAAATAGGGTTCCGTAATCAACAATACAATCTGACCTTTGTAAATATCCCATATTTGATTTAATTCCTTTTCATAATAATCCTTTTCATAGCCTTCTCCCATTGGAAATGAAACCCAGCGAACATTAGGATTGGGACTCGTATCTCCTGTTACATCCGCGGCTAAACCCTTTTTACCATGAAATCCATGTCTTGTAGCAATAATAATATGTCGTTCAGGATAACGATGCAAGGCAGACCACATCGCTTTTTGAATCCCTTCAGAACCACTTGCCGCCCACAATATCTTTTGGGCCTTCGAATAACCGAAACTTTCAATCAATCTTCGTGAAGCCTCCACTTGCACAGGAGAAATCATATTATAAGTATTCCTCGGAAGATTTTTATAATACTCCTTAAACCGTTCCTCAAATTTAGGATGTGCATATCCGAGATTACTTACCAAAACTCCTGATGTAAAATCTATCAATCGGCGACCATCAATAGTCCACAAATAAACTCCCTGAGCCTTGTCAACTACAATCTGTGATGGAGTATATGTTTGCTGTCCCCTACCGACATACTTTACCCATAACGACCTAAAGTGATTCCCCCTATCTTCATCGAGATGTATAATAGTCATAAATAAAATACCTCTATTCTCAAAACATTTAACGATTACCCATTAAAAGAGAGGGAAAAAAAATATATTAACTATTATGTTTTATATTGCTTTTTAATTGCAACATAACAATATGCATATAAAAAAGTAGGCACGCTTTTCAGCGTGCCTACTTATATCTTCAGGCACAAGTTAGAAAGTTTCCGTTTTATACTCTGTCCTGGTTTTAATTCCCAATTGTAATAACAAACACAGCACGACGATTCAACTTGCGATTCGCCGGTGTATCATTGGGAACTGCAGGCCTACTCTCACCATAGCTAATCGTCGTAATACGGCTTGCATCAATACCATTTTCAGCCATATATTTTTTCACCGCATCAGCACGGCGTTGTCCTAACCCCATATTGTATTCATCTGTACCAATATTACAGCAATGTCCTTCGATTGTGATCTTATCCGTCGGATATTTTTTCATATAGGCGATAACTTCATCGACTACTGCTTTTCCTTCCGGCTTTAAAATCGCTTTATCAAAGTCAAACAATACATGATTGAACACAGGAGCTGTCCTCTTCTGGACAGGAGGTGCTGGGGGTGGAGGTGTCGGTGCTGGAGGTGCCGGGGGTGCTGGTTTTTGCCACTGACTATAGACAATACCGCGATTACCCCACAATTCAGAATCATCATTATTTGAAGCCGCTTCTTTCGGCCACCACCAATAACCCGAACGACCTTGTGAATCCGCTACCGGTTCCGGTTTGGCACCTGTATTTCCCCACCAGGACATATCATCCCAAACTTTTGCAGCCTTTGCAGGAACTGCAACTAAAACAAGCATACCAATCATCGTAAGTGCAACAATCTTTTTCATACATTCCCTCCTTATTGTTGGGTTCGTATTTTACGGTTAACTTTCTTAGTTGTGCCGTATCCTTCACAGCGACAACTTGTTTATTACATCACATAATACATCTACAAGTCAAGTATTTTCCAAAAATATTTCTTGACTGTTTTTGAAGTTTATCACAACAAAACCAAAAAAATCAAATCAATATTTCCTAATTTATAAAATTACAATACTACAAACAAGGACATGATATTAGCCACCGACTCATTCACAGGGGCTTTTGTCGGATAACGAATAAACTCACAATGACCATCCAGATACAACACATTACAACCACCCGGAATGTGATTGAAAAATACAGATGTACCAGATGTTCCTAATTGATCTAACATAATAAAAATTTCACTCTGGGCCTTTGAAGAGGCCGAAGGATTATTTATATCTGTGATTAAAAATCTTTCGATACCTTCACGCAAACGGTAAAGGGTATTTCCACCACCATTACCTTCTCCCGTCATATATCCCCCTGTTACATCATTATCTGCAGCACGAGCCACGGCACTGGGGTCCGTTCCCGGTGGACTTGTCAAAGAACCAACAACCCCGGGTACCGTAATCAACTGAAGAATTGCAAAAGGTAACTGTTTAGGAACAACTGTCGATGTATTCAAATTCGGAGCATTAGCTCCCAATACTTGAACGATCAACTGAAGACTTGGAATGGCCCCTACTGTAGTCAACTGGTCAGGGTTATCCCCTAAACGGTCAAAAACCCAACCGAAATATGCATAACTCGCATCAATCACTGAAACCCCATCGTCCCATCTTAAATAGTATCCTAAATGATAATCCTGTTCCGTTATCCCTAACGATGGATAACTCTTCCCTTTTAGGGAATTTACCGTATCTTGTGCATCCGAAGGACAAATTATAATCGCAGGGTCTGTTAAATATTCCGGATACAGAACTTTCACACGAGGTCCCGCTGCAATATAGGACTGCCAGGAACCATCACTCTCTCTCTGAGCTACCTCGATTTGAATAGGAGGAAACTTCCCTCCTGAAGCCTCGTTCGAATACATTTTAAAAACAAGACCCCACTGTTTTAAATTGTTTTGACAACTAGAACGCCTTGCCGCCTCTCTTGCCCTTGCAAGGGCCGGTAAGAGTATCGCTGCAAGAATTCCAATAATCGCAATGACGACCAACAGTTCAATGAGTGTAAAACCTTTTCTTTTCATCATAAAATCTTTTCCTTTGAAATGCTTTAAAAGTATTTAAACCATTGTATCTCCATAACAAAGAGAAACAATATTATGGTTTTTATTCTATTATTGTTAATTCTAAAATATCAAGTTTTTATTCTTTAACATAAAGATTCATTCTATACAATTATTTTTGTATAATTGAATTACTAGAAAAAAACAACAAAATTTTAAGATAGGGAAAATTAAAATGTTTCACCCTCATCAACAAAACAAAAAATATCGGCCATTGCTCATGATCTTTCTAAACTTCTTTTCATTTATTTTTCTCATCTCGACCACCTTCAGTGATGAAGTAAAGAAACCATTGTTTCAAGAAGATTTCGAGCAAGGTTCTCAGCGTTGGGAAATGACAGATTCCAAAGTCTGGACCGTCTCAAAAGATGAACATGGAAATAACCTTCTATGTTTAACAGGGTCCAGTCAATACGAACCTCCTGTTCGTTCACCCAAAAGCATTGCACTAATAAAAGACAATGAATTTGAAGATTTTACACTTACCGTTCGAGCCAAACAAACCGGTAAGGAATATGGCCATCGAGACCTTTGTTTTTTCTTTGGCTATCAGGATCCAACTCATTTTTACTATGTGCATATAGCAACAAAAGCCGACCCCCATGCTCATTCTATATTCCTTGTAAATAATGCTCCCCGTATATCTATTGCCAAAGAACGCACAACAGGAGCCGACTGGACACAAGATTTTCATCAAATAACCCTCGTTCGAGATACAAAATCTGGAAAAATTGAAGTTTATTATGATGATATGGAAAAACCCATCATGGTAACTGAAGATAAAACCTTCATAAAAGGAAGAATCGGATTAGGCTCATTTGATGATACAGGTTGTTTCGACGATTTAAAAATTTGGGACACCCCTGATAAAAATCTTGCCATAAAAAAATAATTTTTATTTAATTGCTTCGAACAACCAATTAAAGTCATAATCCGTTTCACAGGTAGCCATGATGAGTTCATGGATATTCTCAAGACAAGTAGATAACTCTATCCGTGCCTTATCATTCCATGGATAACGGGATAACCACAGAGTTACAAAAAGGATAAACAACAAATCCTCAAAGTGCTCCTTTATCAACCATGTTCTCCCACCGTATTCATGAACCCCCAATACTTGTTGAACCCCTTTATCTGAAAATATAGGATACAAATAAGGAGCCCAGGGACCCTGTTGAATGCGAATTAACTGGGCGGAATGCTCAATACTTATTCGAACCAGTTCTGCATCCCTCCGTGCAGAATATTCATCAAGCCCAAATGTAGCAAAACCCCTTGCTATAACATCTGTTAAATGCCATTCCTTCAACCATTGAGCTGTTATTGTTGTAATTTCATCCGACTCATACAAAGGGGGACCCAATAACATCAACGACAGTCCTCCCAGATTATGAAGTAAGCCCCAAATTGTAAATATACGCGACAGTCTCTGCCTTTCCTTATTACTAAAAGCAAGCCGTGTACCCAGGTACGCCTCTATCTCGGGCATATCTTTCAATTTGCAAAACTCAATATATCTATGATGAATATCAAAGCATTCCTTGATAGAATGCTCCACCCACGGTTTTATTGCGAATGGATACTGAACCCTTCTTGCACAAGCAGACCAAAAATTCTCTAACACAGCAAATAACCGTTCCTCATCCACCTCCTTTCCTGTTATTAGGGGTCCTATAATTTCAGGTTTTACAACTTCTTCCAGGGGTCCCAATACATCCGAAAACAGAAATTCATGGTAAAGACTTTCTATGTCCCGAATTCCTTTTCCGGAAAGAACCTCCGCAATCTTGTTCCAGATTCCATCACGGTCATAAACCTCCCGCCAATTCATAAAAACTACATATTCATAACCCTGTAATTCAAGGTATATACCATGCTCACAAAGGTGGGCCCCTGAATATATATAATCCATATCATTTCGTGTATCTCGGAAAATATAGAATATTCCCGGATCGGATTTTAGCCCTAATGCTTCTCCCAATGTCCGTGTAACAAGACTCGGTTTTTCCGCAGATCCAACATTAATTGCTGTGGAACGATAAATACGACCTCGCGTCATATTATATGCATTGTTATATACAATAAGGGCCCTTTCTAAACCCGCCCGGTTTGTGTAAGCAAATACATTCTCATCTACCCAGCCCTGAGGCGTAACAAAATCATAAAAAGCAAAATGCTGGGCTCCACTGAATATGTACCTCTTTTTCATTAATGGGAATATTTCTCGTTCATGTCGGTGAATTAAATTCTGATCCGGCATCTCATCCCAGTAAGCACGAGGATACTCCATTCCATATTTCTCAGAGAAGCCCTCTATTTGCCCATGCCCAAACATAGGTAGTCCGGGAAGTGTAACCATCATCATAGCAATCCCAAAATACTTGTCATCTTTACCAAATTGAGCAATGGCCGTTTCCTCATCGGGATTGTTCATAAAATTGACAAAACGCTGTAACACCGCGGGACTGAATTCCAATACATTCTTAATTGTTTGCCGATATTTAGCATTATCCTCCATCTTGAGCATATTCATAAAAGCACTATTATAAACCCGGTGCATCCCTAATGTCCGGACAAAATAACCTTCCAATAACCAGAATGCTTCCGCCAATAACAGAGTATCGGGAGCCTCTTCAGCAATCATATCAACAACTTCTCTCCAAAATTCTTTTGGAAAATATCTATCAAATTCTTCTCGCGTCATTCCACACTCAGCACGGGAAGGAATAGCCCCTCCCTCCCCAGGGGCCGGAAACCATAACCGTTGATAATGTCGTTTCGTTAATGTCATCGCCGCATCAAAACGAATGATAGGGAACATTCTCGCGACATGAAGAATATGCCTTTTAACCATTTCCCGGACCTCCGGCAAAAGAAAATTTAGTTGAGCGGTATCATTCCACGGCATGTGCGTCCCATCATTCCCATGATAGACATACCGAACCTCCCCCGTCCTGATATTTTGCCATTTAAACACAACACCCGCATCAGAACGGTCCCAATATCCATCTTCTATCTGAATACAAATATCCGGATGCAATGATAAATTAGGTCCATTAAACCGGTATGAAGGGAAAGGAGGATATGACATCTGAATAAACCAATCCGGATGTTCAACAATCCAGCGGGAATAAATCCCAAAATGATTTGGCACCATATCGCTTGCCAGGCGTATTCCCTTCCGGAAAGCCTTTTCCTGCAACCTTTTGAGAGCCTTTTCTCCTCCTAAATCCTGGGCTATTTCGTAGTCATAGAGAGAATATGCAGAGGCTAATGCCTCGGGATTTCCTGTTAGTCTCTTAATCATTTTGGAAGCCTCAGAACGTTCCCAAACCCCAATAAGCCACAATCCAGAGAAACCCCACCGAGCTAATTGCTCCAATTCCTCATCCGGAATATCATCCAGATGCTTTATCTCCCTTTTATATTTCTTTGACAACTGAGATAACCATACATATATCGATTTCGCAATTAATACTAAATTGGGCATCCAATCACGGTCAGGTGAAAACGCTTCATACTCCTCATAGCCCAATCCCCTTAACACCCTGAAATCAAGCACATCAACAGGTCCCTTACCAAAACCCCTCCATTGTCGTTCTTCTTGAATAACCCCCCAAACAAAATTTAACTCGGTAAGCAAAGCCGACGGCAAAAAGAAACTCCAATTCCGACGAATATAATCCAACTGACCTTCCAGAGAATCAGGACATGCCCGTATAGGCTCCCAGAGAGTATCCCACAAAGAGCAATTTGTTTCCTTCAAAGGAGGCCATTGACATATAACAGTTTCTGCTTTCCCAACAGTCTCCGTATACAAAGGCTGGAATTTCTTAAATGATTCATCATCAAATAAAATTTTATATTTCTTTCCCGCAGGATTTTGATTAGTAATCCACCCAAGCAGAAATTCTTGAAACAATATCTCATAACAAGAATTCCCCCGGGGTTCCTTCAAAAAAAATTCTTCCATAATTAATCCCCGCCGATAAAGATTTTCCGGAGGAAACTCTTCCAGCCATCCTTCTAACAAACGCTTTATCCTGTCTCCCAATTCTTTCTCCAGACATTCTCCCAGTTCAAGCATCGGAAATGGTTTTATTTGTTGACCGTAATAATAAATAATATATCGAAATACCTCCGTGATTATTTCCATCGCACGCAATTCACCCTGCGACCAGAACGAAAATCCCGGTCGATGAGAATAATTACGGTTTACCTCTTCCACCAAAGAACGAACCCATAAAATTTTTTTCTCTTTTTCTGAAATATCCTTTTTTAACTCTGTAATGGTCTTTTTAGGGTCCCAATTATCCCATGCCTTCTTTCTCCATAAAAAACTTAACGGATACCAATCACTTTTTCTAAAAAATTCCATCGTTTTGCTTTAATCCTTTCTGAAGTTACCTTCAAAAACCCGATGATAAACAAAAAAACACTTGAACCTTATTTAAATGTATTTTACAAAATCAATAGATTATAATATATATAGGCTATTGTATTGCATTGGCTGCATTATCTTCGGTTAAGTATTCTTATAAAAAGGTTATATACAATGTTTTCTATTAGGAGTAACCATCTTCGTGCTTTTCTAAGAGATTTATTTCCCTCTGCTTGCATTTGCCTACTAATCTTTATAGCGATGGCCTGTTCTTCAACTACAGAAAAATCAGGAATTATATCTATCGGACCCAATATTACAGAAATTATTTTTGAATTAGGTGCTTATCATAAATTAAAAGGTATCAGCGACTTTGATGACTACCCCCCAGAAACAAAGGATTTAAACCGAATTGGAAGTTACTTATCTCCCAATCTTGAAAAAATCACTGCACTAAAACCCGCTATTCTTATTGTCTCCGGCGAGATCCCACAACTAAAAGAGTTAGCCAAACAACAGGGGATTCAATATCATCCGGTGCCAATGGACAACCTCCAACAAATCTATGACGGGATCTCTATTATCGGCGAAATAACTCATACTTCACACAAAGCAAAACTACTTGTATCAGAAATACAAAACAATTTCCAGAAATTATCAGAAATCACAAAGGATTTTGAACCTATACCAACTTTACTTGTTGTCGGTAGAGAACCTCGTGATTTATCTACAATACAGGTTGCAGGAGGAACATCATTCCTTTCAGAAATATTAAAATTTACAGGGGGAAAAAACATATATGAAGATTCAAAACAAAACTACTTTGAGATTTCCGCTGAACAAGTACTATCCAGAGCCCCTGAAGTAATTATTGAATTCCGTTGTGGTGAGAACCTTACCCAAAAGCAACTGGACGCTTTGTATTTCGATTGGAAAGCATTAGAAACAGTCCCTGCCGTAAAAAAAAGTCGTGTTTATTTTATTCTTGAATCATACGGTATGCGCCCAGGACCTCGCATCTACGATATAGCAAAAAAAATTGCGACACTATTACATCCCGAAGTAGAATTAGGGTTATGAACCCAATTCTTACCACAAAGAATCTATCCTTTCGTTACCGGAATGACGAACCGTTATTCGAAAACATCCAATTTTCAATCAGATCCGGAACATTAACAGCACTTATTGGACCAAACGGTTCTGGGAAAAGCACACTCTTACGATTACTATCAGGGACAATAACTAAAACAGATGGGACCATACTTTTGAACAACAAACCTATAGACTTGTTCCCTGTTCGAGAACGGATTCAGAAAATCGCATTCCTTCCACAAAACATCTTCCCAATTTTTCCTTTAACTGTTTTTGAAATTGTTGCTATGGGGCGTTTTCCAAGAAAACCCATCCTTACAAGATTAAACCCAAAAGATTATGAAATCATAGAACAATGTATGAATATTATGAATTTAAAACCATTAGAAAACCGACTCTACTCCGAACTTTCCGGAGGAGAATGCAAAAGAACACTTATCGCAAGTATTCTGGCTCAAGAACCTGAAGTGTTGCTTTTGGACGAACCTTTAGCCGGCCTGGATTTACCTCATCAAATAGAGACACTTCAACATCTTCACGAACTAACAAAGAAATCTTATACAGTCGTAATCGCATCGCATGAAATTAATATGGTTACACGATTTGCGGAAGAATTTATTCTGTTATCATCCAATCATCGGATAATCGCTCATGGAAACGCAGAAAACACACTAACAACAGATAACCTGAGTAAAGCCTATAACGCTTCCTTCTGGGTAGGTACTCATCCTCTTACAAAAGGACTGCTTATCGAAATAAAACAGGAAAAGAATTCATGAAACAGGGGCACAATACAACAATACTTATTATCTGCATCTCAATATTTCTAATACTAATCCCATTAAGTATTTTCACAGGTTATGAACCCATCTCACCATTGAGGTTATTTCGGGCAATACAACAAAACGACCCAACCCATTCCGCTTTAGCAATAGAAATCGTCCTATTCCATCGTATCCCTCGAACATTAATTACCATTCTTGTAGGAACCGCCCTTTCTATCGGTGGGGTTACTTTTCAAGCACTCCTACGAAATCCACTTGCAACTCCCTATACATTAGGAACATCCAGTTTTGCTTCATTAGGAGCTTACATCGCATATCTGGGAATGAACTCGTTTCTATCGTTTATCCCCAATAAATACATCCCTCTATCGCACCTATTCGCTTTCTTTTTTGCAATCGGCGAAGTCCTCCTCATATTAATCTTAATAAAAACAAGACCCAAATTATCAGCGACCCTACTTCTCCTCTGTGGAATCACCTTAGGCATGTTAGCAAACGCATTTATCTCCATTTTAAGATACTGGGCCACCCCTGATAAACTCGTTTTTATGGAACGATGGTGGTTTGGTTCCACTCAAGTCTTAGGTTATCGTTCCCTAATCACAGTATCCATTGTTTCCATACCTGCCTTTTTCCTACTCTGGAGTTACAGTTCCGCATTAGACCAATATACTTTTGACACCGAAATTGCTCAGGCAAGGGGGGTAAACATTGCTAAATTACAAACACATCTTTTTATTATTGTTTCCGTTTTAACGGCTGTTATTGTTGCAGAAACGGGACCTATTGGATTCGTTGGATTAATTGTTCCACATGCTACCCGCTATTTTGTAGGCTCCTCCCACAGACGGGTCTTTCCGTATAGTGCTTTCATAGGCGGTTCCTTTTTATTATTCTGCGACATCCTTGCCAGAAAGTTATTTACAACAGAAATTCCCATCGGGATCATAACCACACTTATAGGTGTTCCTGCTTTCCTATATATACTTTTCGGTAAGAATTTTAAAGAATGGATGACATAACAACATATATCATCTTAATTAGTGGAGGTTCCGCGTCGGGAAAAACCACCCTTGCTTATCATTTAAAAGAATCCCTTTCCCCTCATGCTGTTGTTATCTCTTTGGATAACTATTATAAAGATTTATCATCAATTCCATTGAAACAACGCGAACAACATAATTTTGACCATCCCCAATCCATCGATTACAAATTATTGATAGAACATATAAAACTGTTAAAGAAAAACAAGCCCATCTACATACCCCAATATAACTTTGCAACACATATCCGTAAAAAGAAAACTCTAAAAATACAGCCCCACTCAATAACAATTATAGAAGGATTACATACCTTAACCTATCCATCACTCCGAAACATTGCAAACCTAAAAATATTTGTTGAACTGGACAATGACTTGCGATTTATCCGAAGACTACAACGAGACCTGATAGAACGAAAACGAACATTAGAAAAAGTGATTTCCCAATACATCAACACAGTCCGTCCTATGCATGAAAAATACATTCAACCATCAAAACAATTCTCCGATATAGTTGTTTCTGGAAATCAATTAGAATATTCTCTTAGAAAAATTCTACTTCATCCTTCCTTAAAAAAAATTGCTTCCCTACTACACATCAATATCCCCTAAAACCAGATCCGGAGGTGGCAATTCCCGGTCCATTTCATCCAAACGCATACCAAAACCTCCTCCCTCCACGGTAGATAAGTCAAGACATCCTTCTACCCTTTGATATAGCCCCGGATGAATCTTTGCTTCCGGAAAACTGGCTTCGGGATAGAACTGCATAGCATTACTCTCTACTCCCATAATTGTCCCTGCATGGGCCCCCAAAAGAACATGAGGAATCTGAGCCAACATAGGATTGGTCAAATCCTGAACCATTAAGAGCAGTCCATGAGCCTTTGCCCAACAAAGAGATAACAACGCCCCTGTTTGTGTTTTACAAGTTTTCAAAGCCACACCCGACCAACCCAATTCCCTTCCCCGAAGTACAACCCGCCAATCATGAGCACTCTCATCCATAAATAACGGTTTCCTAACAGATACAGGGCGAACATCTATAGGAAATGCTTCCAATTCATACGGGAAAGGTTGTTCAACATAAAGTATCATTCCATAAATACGAGGTTGTTCCTTCATTAAACGGTCAAGTATATCTACAACATATCCTGCATTCCGAACCGTGCAATTAAAATCAACACTTAACCACCATACCCCTTCTTCAAGTGCAATCCTTCCAACTTGAACGATCCGCTCATAATCCCACCCCACATCATTCCCCCGAAGTTTTATCTTCAAACATTTCAAACCATCATGTCGCACCCATTCCCTTAACGAACACGGATACTTATCCGCTATTCGTTTCGTTACTTCGCCTTCCTCCAGCCAATCCAAACCACCTACCAGATGCCATGTAATTATCTTCTTAGGCAAGGGAAATCTCAAAAACTGTTGGGGATAAACATTTTCGAAAGATAAATCTTTATCAACCGCAGGAGTTAGAAACTCCGCAAGGTCTCGATTCATAAATTCACGGTTATAAGTGTTATATACAGGTATCTGATGCAGTTTCCCATAAGCATCGTGCAATGCAAGGTCAAAAGGAGAGCAACAAACCAATCCCGCTAAACGAGGCATAGGTTCTGTCATGCTCCCTGAATTAAACTGCTTCAAGGCACGAGGTAAAACTTGCTCGATAAATGAGTACCCTATTTCTATTGGATGTCCATTACAATCAAAATTTTTGTAAAAATGGGCTATCTTTCGGGTAAAAGAGACAACATGCTGATACCGCTCCACATAAGGACGTTCAGAAGGCCAGACCCATTGCACACTTAACGGTGTTTCTCCCCAACCAATTGCTGAATTCCCTTCCCTATCCTCAACTCGCAATGCAACACGAGCACAGATAACCTCTGTTAAAGTTTCCTTACCAAATTTTAACGGTACTCGTGTATAAACAGGAATAAAATATAATGCAACCGCCTTTATTCGAACATCTGTGCTTTTCGACATAAATTTCCCTTAGAAAAAAATCGGTACTGTTATTTAAGCAACATTACCTCAATATCACCGACAAACAAACCATCAATCCGAACATTACCTCCCTGTTGAAGTTCCGCCGGCTCATCATCCCTAATGTAAACAAACTGATAGTCCCCTCGCGGAACTTTTACAGATTTTACACCGCCCGCAGGGATAGAAATGTTCTTGCCCCTTTTTCCGGAACGCAAACCAAGTTTTACAGATGTATCCAATGGGTTATGTATCGTAATCTCATATGAACCTTCCCGCAGTTGATATGTATAACCTGGCAACTTTACCTTCCTTCTCATTGGGGATTGCTTAATAATCCCCGAGCCCGAATCCTCATTTAAAAACCTTTTTTGAGAACCAGCATAAACAATTCTACGAGTACTTGAGATTATTGGATTTTGTTTACTACCGACAGACTGAGGACTCAAACGATTTGACACTTGACTTACAGCATCGTTTTCTACCGGAACCTGCTCCTTTTGCTCAATTTTAGATGGGGAAATATCCGCATCCTCTTCAACAGAAACTTCCTCCATCTCATTCGTTGGTTTCTCCTCAACAGCACCCTCTAATACCTCCACCGTTTCAGGTACTTCCTCTATCTGATTCTCTCGAATAGGGACAGGACGAACATAAAAACCACTCTTTCTTACCAGTTTGTTATTCTCAAATCGTGCCGAAAAACTTGACCCTCCCTTATCCGTCCACAAATAAAGAATACCCCCTCTATTATCAGAACTAACTTGCGTCCCCGCCCTTTGAAGTATCGCCACTACTTCATCCAATTCCATCCCTTCTTTTAACTGGTCATACAACTCACGAGTCAAAGGAATTGGAGCCGTTCCATCCGTTTCTGTTTTACCTGAACACCGCTTCAATATATTATTCTCAAACCTTCCGTATAACACCTTACTCTCACGGTTCCAGCGATACAATTTCATGTTCCTATCCGCACTCTGAGTAATCAAAAAATCAGGAGCACCCAATAAACTCGTTACCTCCTCATAACCCATTCCAACTTTGATTTTACTAAAAGGGTCTATCGAAGACATGCTTTCCTCATCCTTCTCCACATTTTGTTCAGATAGGATTTCTTCCCGTGATTCTTTTTGCTCCCCAGTCACCTCTCCCCCCTTCAAGGATGTCGGAACCTCAAAAGTATTTGTAGATACAATCTCCTGTGTATTTTGATTACCCGTAATGGGAGTTAAAGTTGATTGAACCCTGACAGGTTCTTCCTTTTGTTGAAAATTCCCTGCATCCTCTGATTCTTGAACTGTATCTACCAGAGATATTTTAGTCTCTTTTTGAGTTTCTTTTTCTGCACTTATAGGAGAACGAACCGTTTCTTGCTCTGAAGAAAAACAGGAAAAAAGAAAAGGGATAAATAAAAAACAGACTATAAAATAAAAAAACTTCTTCAAAAAATAAACAAAAACAATATCGGCAAATCTACGACTATCCCATTCTGAAATCTTTATCTTCATATATTACAATCTCAAATCAAATTGTTAAAACCCTATCTATTTTATTATAATAAATACAATCTTACAAAAAGAAAAATGAAAAATAGGAATATTCTCTTGGGAATAAAGTCTTTCTTCGAAGGGGTAACTTATGCGTAGTATGACGGGGTTTGGAAATGCGTCCGGAGTAATACGAGGGTCCTTCGTTTCTCTGGAAATAAGTTCCGTAAATCACCGGTCTCTGGAAATATCCATTCGGGTTCCTTCCCCCTGGGGACCTATTGAAACTTTTATAAGAGATAAAATACGCCAAAGTATAAATCGTGGAAAAATTCATTTTTGGATGCGAAGACAGTCCACAGAAACAACAGAACCTGCTTTTACTTTTAATGAAAATACAG
Source organism: uncultured bacterium (assembly GCA_937124615.1). GTDB lineage: Bacteria > Hydrogenedentota > Hydrogenedentia > Hydrogenedentales > Hydrogenedentaceae > Hydrogenedens. The sequence goes on along the minus strand of CAKZKR010000019.1, from coordinate 53,205 downwards.
TCAAAGAATACAAAGAACATATAAAAACATTAAAACAATTACTAAATACACAGGAAGAAGTCTCAATAAATACATTTATTCAATTACCGGGCATTTTTGAGACTACAATCTCAGATGAGGAAATAGAATTAATCAAATCTGAAACAGAACCTTTAATCGATCTTACTATCGAAAACCTAAACAAATCAAGGGAATTAGAAGGTCAGGCTATAAAAAAACAAACACACAACCATTTTGATGAACTTCTTTCAGGAATATTCCTCCTTGAACAAAAAACCCCCGAACTGCTAGAACAACAAAAGGAACGGATTCGAGCAAAACTTGCCGAAATTTCCATAGACCCATCAATTAAAGAAGAACGAATTATAATGGAAACAATTCTCTGGGCAGACAAATTAGATATTACCGAAGAAATACATCGTGTTAAAACCCATTTGAATCGTGCCTTTGAACTCCTCGAAACAGAACAAAACGGAAAACCATTGAACTTCCTCATACAAGAAATCGGTAGAGAGTTAAACACAATAAGTGCAAAACTGAGAGATGCAGACCTCGCCTGGCAATTAGTACAAATGAAAACAGTATTAGAAAAAATCCGTGAACAAATTCAAAATGTGGAATAGACAGTGAAAGAGAAAAATCTAATAATAGTTGTCTCGGCCCCATCAGGAGTAGGAAAAACCACCGTTATTCGCTACCTGATGAGTTTAAGGACAAACCTCGCTTTATCTATATCCGCAACCACAAGAAAACCGCGAGCAGGAGAACAACACGGAGTAGATTATTATTTTCTATCCGTACCCGAATTTGAAGAAAAAATAAAGAACAACGAATTTGTTGAATATGCAAGAGTCCATGATAACCTGTATGGGACTTTATATTCCGAAATCAATCGACACCTTCATTCCGGAAATGATTTGATATTAGAATTAGATGTTCAGGGAATGAAAAGTATAAAAAATAAATTTCCCTGGGCTGTTACCGTGTTTATGCTTCCCCCGTCTCTTAAAGAAATGGAAACTCGATTAATTAATCGAGGTACAGAAGGTAAAGAAAAAATACAAAAAAGGTTAAAACATGCATTTGAAGAAATGAAACTACGGTCTGATTTCGATTATACTATAGTAAATTATGAGGTAGAGCAGTCCGCAAACGACCTGGACACCATTATTCGTGCTGAACATCTCAAATCAAATCGATTAGAAATTAATTTAGAATAAACAATAACAGGAGGATTGTCAAATGCCGGCTCCATTTTATGTAGATGAACTACGAACTAAAATTGATAGCCTTTATCGACTTGTAAATGTCGCGTCGAAAAGGGTTAATCAAATTATCAAAAGTGAAAAACATGGCTTCGGCAAAAAGAAAAAGCCCACAGTGGTGGCCATAGACGAAATCATGGAAGGGAAAATTACCTATCGTAAAAATGAAAAAGAAGACCTGACTGAGATTTAAATTTAATTTGGAATCCTATAAAAAATGTCTTCTCCCTTCCAGAACAAGGTAGTCTTATTAGGCGTAACAGGCTCTATCTCTGCATACAAAGCGTGTGAACTGTGTAGCCGAATAGCCCAGAGTGGAGCCAAAGTTTATGTAGCAATGACAGAAAATTCTCAAAAACTAATTGCTCCCGCTACCTTCGAAAGCCTGTCTGGAAACCCAGTTATCACAGGGATGTTCGAACCTTATAAATTAGGCCCCCTATCCCACATATCCCTGACACATGAAGCAAACCTTTTCATTATTGCCCCTGCAACCGCCAATATGATTGCCAAGTCTGCACACGGAATTGCAGATGACTGGCTCAGCACAGCCCTATTAGCCTCTAATGCTCCTGTTCTCTGGGCCCCTGCAATGAATCCACAAATGTATTTAAATCCAGCAACACAAAAAAATATAGAAATACTTAAAGAAAGAGGACATTATTTCATCGGTCCCGAAACAGGCAAAACGGCCTGTGGAGAAATAGGTCCCGGTCGAATGGCCGAACCTATCCATATTTTTGAATATGCAGACATATTAATAAATCCATTAAAAGACTTCAAAGGAAAAAAAATTCTTATCACCAGTGGACCCACTCAGGAGCCTATCGACCCTGTAAGATATATTTCCAATCGCTCCTCAGGAAAAATGGGAAAAGCTCTGGCTGTAGAAGCCCTGCGAAGAGGTGCACAGGTTACCGTCATATCTGGACCGGTTTCTGAGCCTTTGCCCTATCTCGCAGAAACAGTCCTTGTTCGAACCGCTAACGAAATGTACGAAGAGGTTATTAAAAGATTTGCTGACTACGATATTTTTATCGGCTCTGCTGCGGTCGCAGACTACTCTATCAAGAACCCTGCCGATGAAAAACATAAACAAAACGGTTCTATGCATCATCTGGAACTAATACCCAATCCCGATATAATAAAAAAACTGGGCGAAATAAAAAGACCAAACCAGATTACCGTAGGATTTGCTGCAGAAACGCATCATCTTATCGAATATGCTCAGGAAAAACTCAAACGAAAAAATCTGGATTTAATTGTCGCCAATCAGGTAGGGGGAGAAAACTGTGCCTTCGGGTCAGATTATGTATACGCTCTTATGATAACCCCGAATTCTCAAGATGAAAAACCAGAATACATCCCCAAAAGTGAACTAACCCACCGCATTTTTAACCGAATTACCCAAATACTAAATAAAAAATAAGTTTTTCCAACAAAATTCCTCCAGAAATTGTATAATATTATAAAAAAAATGAATAGGAATTTATTTATGTCCCGTCAACAAAACATAAGCAAAAAAAATATAATATTTTTTTTGTTTCTTATTTTATTAACTATATCCATTAAATCTATTGAAGCAGAGGTTGTAATCACACAACAAGTTTCCGGAGAAGGGTTATACACATCCGACAACCTTAACTATTATATACCGGGAAAATCTATAAATATCACCATCTCTTTTGCTAATAACTCCACTGAAAATGTCCTTGCATTAGGATTACAATGTTTTGTCCCTCAAGGCTGGCAATTTCAGGGAATTTCGACAAAAACTAATGCCCCTGCGGTATATCCTCAACCGGCCAAAGTTTCCGATGGAACCACACCCTTTGAGTTTGCATGGGTAATGACTCCCTCCTTCCCATTTAACTTTACCTTTAGTGTAAACATCCCCTCCGATTCACAAGGGGCTGTACAAATCAAATCACAGTCCTTGTATCGCTACACCGGTGGTCAATTGACCTCCAAAACTGCACAAACCTCCTTTGAAGAAGCAATAATCCCACAAGAAGGAGAAGGAGAAGGAGAAAAACTCAATTGCATGCAACGGATTATAAAAGGTTGTAACCCAGATGATTCTGACCCAAAAAATCAAGCAAAAAAATTCATTCTGGATCTCCTTTTTATATTCGTTATCATCGGAACTTTGGGCATTTCCACAAAAAACAATAGAAGGAATCGTTAACCTATGAAAAACTTAATTAAAATCGTTATCATTGCTTCCATTACTTCTTTATTCTTCCAGACCACATCGTTCTCAGAAAAAATCTTTTTTATTGCCCCTGACGCAGGTATCGTTCAAGAAGTACTTCCACAAAAATTAGAACAAGCCACATGGTATCCGGACGGAATAACTCCAGAGGTATTCTCTACCAGTTTCATTACATACAACATCGCATATTGCGACCCAGCCGGAAATGGCTTTAACGACACAAACCATCCCAATCGCAAAGAATGTCTCAAAACGGCTTTAAATTATATTTCCAATATACTGAGGACCTCAGGCACTATAGACATCCTTGTTGAGGTAAGTGAAAACGATGGAACTGGTGCCATAGCATTCGCTGGAAGTTACATTTTTGGGAACCAGACAACTTTTAGTCGCTGTTTTTCCCAATTAAGGCTCCTTAATGGAACAAAACCTGTGGCCAACATATCAGAAATTCAATTAACCGTCGATTTTGGTAGAAATTTTTATGAAGACCCAAATAACAACACACCAGCAAGCAACCAACTCGATTTACTATCCATTCTTATTCACGAATTTACACATGGATTCGGATTCCTATCTTTTGTAAAACAGAACGGACAAACTTCCACCACACCCGATAATAAATATCTTTATACCGTATTCGACCAATTCATATATAAAGGTAACTTAGCTCTTTTTGAGGGTTCTCCTCCTACTTTCAAAGGTGTTCCAGCAGATACCACAAGCAACCAATTGGTTTTTAAATCTTCATTCATAGAGACTTTCTTTGGAAGTGACGGACTTGCCATATATTCCCCGGACCCCTTCCTTGACGGAACAAGTTTGAACCACTGGGACCCCGACAGAACCGGTATAAACAATGCCGTTATGAACCCACAATATACCGCAGGAACAATTATTCGCGAATACACTACCGCAGACCTATGCGCCCTAAAATCAATTGGCTATTCAAACATTCAACTCCCCTATTCAGAAGGTGAAGGACCATTGGATTGCCAGATTACAAATGACATTTCCATCACACAGGAAATATCGGGAGAAGGAGTTTATGTTCACGGCACAACCTCCTATTATGTTCCTGGAAAAGCAATTACAGTTAAAGTTAACCTAACAAAAAATACATCGGAACAAATACTGGCATTAGGGGTATCTTCACTTTTCCCCGTCGGTTGGAAATTCAAAAGTCTGATTTCCGGAAACACACCTGCAGTATATCCCACATCAGACAAAGAAACATCCAACGGAATAGACCCCTTTGATTTCGCATGGATTAGCATACCGTCCTTCCCTTTCAGTTTCAGTTTTATTGTGGAGATTCCCTCAAACATGCAAAGTTCCTGCCAGATAACCTCAAAAGCAATGTTTCGGAAAACGGGACCCCAACTATGCTCAAATAGCATTCAAACCACATTTGCGGGACATATCCAACCCCAGGAAGGTGAAGGGACATCTGAAGGATCCAATGAAGGAACTCATGAAGGAGCAACAGAAGGAAATACAACAGAAGGACAAACAACAGAAGGCATGAATAACGAAGGTTATCCAGAAGGGGCACCTACTCCTGAGGGTGAGAACGGTTCCACAAACGGTATATGCGGATGTAAAAAAAGCTTTCCACTTACAAAATCATTATTTGACTTTATTTTAATAGGAATGCTTTTACTTCTCGTCTCCCAAAAAAAATCTGAACCGGAAAAATAAAGCAAGAACAACTTGCCAAACCATGACAGCCTCTATCCCTATTAAGACAGATTTCCATTAACATAAAAACCATTCATTCTATACATTCTCTTTAGACCCTGTGAATAGATAATCTTAATAAACACCCTTTGTAAAACATGAGCAAAAGGACCTTATTAACAACAGACCTGAATAAATAAAAAAAACAGTTATAAAAGTCATTTAACCCATTCAGAGTTATTACTATCAACCACAACTTCTATAGTTACATAATAATAATTACTTTTAATCAGAGATTATAATTTTATAATTTGTGAAAACAGCATTAGTTTTGATAAACTATAAAATCAATTAATAAATCTGGGCAAAGCAATCGGGTATCGAATCAAAGAAAGGAATAAAAAAATGCCAAGAGTTCTTATTTTAGATAATTTGAGTGAAGAAGGTATCGAAGTATTCAAACAGGCTGGATTCAATGTTGATATAAAACCCCCACAAAAACCCGAAGAATTAGCTCAAATCATTGAAAATTACGACGGTTTAGTTGTTCGAAGTGCTACAAAAGTAACAAAAGAAGCACTATCCCATGCAAAAAACCTGAAAGTAGTCGGTAGAGCGGGTGCAGGAACAGACAATATTGACAAAGATTCTGCCACACAAATGGGTATTGTCGTAATGAACACACCCGGTGGAAATACAATATCCGCTTGTGAACATACATTCGCTTTATTATTAGCCCTTTGTCGAAACATCCCTTCGGCCCATGATTCTATGATGGCAGGAAAATGGGACCGCAAAAAATACATGGGCGTTGAATTACGAGGCAAAACCTTGGGGATAGTTGGTGTAGGCAGAATTGGAGGAGCCGTTGCAAAACGGGCATTAGCATTTGAAATGAAAGTTATCGCTCATGATCCAATTTTAACCCCCCTGAAGGCAGAGGCATTAGGTGTAGAATTGGTTAACCTCGAAGAACTTATCAAACAGTCCGACTTCATTTCCATTCATACCCCCAAAACAGAAAAAACAAACAACATGATTCGCTTAGAACAGTTAAAACAAATGAAACCCAACTGTCGTATCGTAAATTGTGCTCGTGGAGGCATCGTAAACGAAGAAGACTTAGCAACAGCCTTACGAGAAAAAATAATTGCAGGTGCCGCCCTTGATGTTTTCACTTCCGAACCTCCGGTAAACAATCCTTTCTTAGGTTTAGACAATGTAATATTGACACCTCACTTAGCCGCTTCAACAGAAGAAGCACAAGTTGTTGTAGCCGTCGACATTGCAAAACAAATGGTAGACTTTTTAACAACAGGTGCTATCGTTAATGCTGTAAATGTCCCCAGTATCGACCCCGAAACAAGAAAAGCACTACAACCTCTTATTGACCTGGGAGAACGCCTTGGAATGTTCCAGTCGTTATATACCCGGGGACGACCTACATCCCTACAAATCGAATATGCAGGCGAAATAGGAGTAACAGATACCTATCCCATCACATCAGCAATCTTAACCGGTTTCTTGAAGCCATTAGTTGAAACCGTCAACATGATTAGTGCCCCAGTTCAAATTAAAGAACGAGGAATTGAATGCCATGAACGAAAAACAGCCCGTCCCTCCAACTATGCTTTTGAAATTTCACTTCGCGTAGAAACAGACCAGGAAACACACACTGTTACAGGAACATTGTTCCATAAAACCGATGCAAGAATCTGTAGTATTGATGGGATGCGGGTAGATGCAAAACCAGAAGGATACATGCTGGTTTGCAGAAATGAAGATAAGCCCCTTGTAATAGGCCGGCTTTGCACCCGTATTGGTGAAGCAGGTGTAAATATCGCCAATTTAATGTTAGGACGGGATATCAAAGGAGGTCTGGCCCTTACCGTCCTCAACCTTGACCAACCCCTAAGCGATGATGTCATACAGGATTGCGTAAAACTCCCTCACATTTTAGAAGCACGACTCCTGTCCTTACCTGAAAACAATACAAACAACAAACAATAAATTCACAATAAAAAATAGAGAAAGATTGTCAAAAAAACAGTAGAGTTGTTTTTTCTCAAAATCGAATAAATATACAGAGGAGAATAAAACATGAAAACAGGTTTGATTCAGGTTCCTGACGGAGAAAAAATCATCTTCAAAGAGGGTATCATTCAGACACCAGACCATCCTATTATCGGATTTATCGAAGGAGACGGCACAGGACCCGATATATGGAAAGCATCTAAACACCTATTCGATTCTGCTGTTGAATTTTGTTACGGGGATAAAAGAAAAATAGCGTGGATGGAATTATACGCAGGTGAAAAAGCAAACAAATTAGCCAATACATATCTACCCGAAGAAACGCTCGAGAAAATTCGTGAATACCAAATTGCAGTCAAAGGCCCCTTAACAACACCCATAGGAGGAGGTTTTCGAAGTCTGAATGTAACACTACGGCAGATGCTGGATTTATTCGCCTGCGTTCGACCTGTTCGTTATTTTCCCGGTGTTCCCAGTCCGGTAAAAAACCCTGAAGACATTAATGTAGTAATATTCCGTGAAAACACCGAAGATGTTTATGCAGGCTTCGAATTTCCTACCCGGTCCGAGCAAGCAAAAAAAATAATTGACTTCTGTAAAAAAGAATTTGGTTGGAACATCAAACCCGATTCAGGAATTGGTATTAAACCTATAAGCGAAACAGGTTCAAAACGCCTTATCCGTTCTGCAATCCAATATGCATTAGCCCACGGACGAAACTCCGTAACTCTTGTCCATAAAGGCAACATTATGAAATATACCGAAGGGGCCTTCCTGAATTGGGGCTACGAATTGGTTCGAGAAGAATTTGCAGATTCTGCCGTTTGCTGGAATGATTGCAACGGAAATCCCGGCAACAAACTACTCGTCAAAGACACCATTGCAGATATTTTCCTACAACAAATACTAACACGTCCACGGGAATTTGATGTCGTTGCTACAATGAACCTGAATGGAGATTATATAAGCGATGCCATAGCCGCACAAGTAGGTGGAATTGGTATTGCTCCCGGTGCAAACATTAATTATGAAAATGGTTATGCTATTTTCGAAGCAACACACGGAACCGCACCCAAATATGCAAATTTAGATAAAGTAAATCCGAGTAGCCTTATCCTCTCCGGCGTTATGATGTTTGAGTACATCGGCTGGAACGAAGTCGTTGATGTCATTATCCGCGCATTGACAAAAACTTACCAGGACCGAATTGTAACTTATGACTTCGCAAGACTAACAACAGGCGCACAAGAGGTAAAATGCAGTGAATTTGCAGGTGCTGTTGTTGCTCGCTTCAGTAACAATTCCTAAACACCTTACTACATATACTTTTTTGAAAACTCTCTGATTAAAATATTAAACTTTAACAAATATTTAACAACAGAACACCAACTCCGGGAGTTAAAGAGTGCTAGAGGATAATTTCTCAAAAAACAATTTGTCCAACATAGAAGAGCGCATTGAAAAACTTCATCGATTAGCCACAGCAGGATTATGTATCAATAGCGTAATCCATGACACCAATAATTATTTAGGTGCCATTATGGCCTACGCAGAACTACTTCAAATGGACACATCCCCAGGAGAAGAAAGCCATCGGATGTTGGGTAAAATCGTTGAGTGCGTTCAAGATTGCTCCACACTTATGAACGGATTAAACACCATTTCACGAACTAGAGATACTCTTATAACACTTGTAGAAGTATCCGAACTTATAGACACCGTCTTCCGATTGAGAAAATACTATCATAAAATACTGAAAATAAATGTTGAAAAAGATCTTGAACCCGATACAAGACCCATTGTTATGGACCTTCCGCGGATACAACTGGCTTTGATTCATATTATAAAAAACGCAGAAGAAAATTTAGAATTAAAAGATCCGAATGATGAAAACGACCCACGAACAATAAAAGCAACCTCCCAAAGTGACAACGACGGGATTACCATATCTATCAAGGATAACGGACCACCTATTCCTTCAGATTTCCTAGAAAAGGCCTTTACTCAATACACAACCACAAAAAACCTCTGGCATCTCGGATTAGGATTACCCATCGCAGCCAAAATGATAGATGAACACAATGGCTCGCTAAAATATACGCCTGAAGATGGCTTCTCTATCTGGATACCTTTTGACAATCCAAAAGTGGCCCTACTACATGAATAAATCCTATTACATTTGACTAACTAAATAGGTAACAGTAACTGTAGATTTACAACGGAGTTCTGTAATAGATATTGCATCTCCTTCCTCTCGACCATCATTTTCCCACTCAATCTTATTAATCTCGACCTTCTCAACAGCATAAATCCCCCCACGAAGAGCTCCGGCTCCGGCATCCGCGGGTGAATATGCATTCTCAATAGCCGAATTAATAGCAGAACGAATAACACCCTCCTCATTTTGAACCCGCAGATAAGGACCTTTCAAATCCGCAGAAAACTCATTTGCAAGATTACGCATTTTGTCCCACAATTTAGCAAACAATATCGTGCCATTTTCAACAGAAACAATTCCTGCTAAAGAAAAAACGGCCGTAACTGTTACCTCGATATTCGGTTCATTCTTCAAACTATATAGAGGCCCCAAACTTTGAATCTCAACGGGACGTGGACTTTCTTCCGTAAATTTCAATCGTAATTTTGTTTCAAAGTCCTGAATACACTTAAAAGCAAGGTCAAAATTACTATCTTGTGTCCTACGAACAAATTGAAACTCTACATGCGTTGGGACAGCAGTTATTTCACTTTTACCTTGAGAAACCACCCGGGCAAAAGACCCTGAAGCCTCCTCACCCCAAACAGCGGGAAAAAAAAACAAGAACAAATAACAGCATATTATAAATGCATATCTTCTTTTTTTGTCCATACTCACCTCTCAATAATTAAATTATCCCTTTCGAAGTTTTTCTTTCCAATGTAAACAACTCACTTATTTCTAAACGAGAAGGGGCCCTACCATATTCGCATCGTTCAAAATATTCAACATACTCAAAAGACTTATCATACCCTTCCAATTCCTTCTCAAAAAGATTGCGAAAATAGAATGCCGGCATCCGAAACAAACCATCCCATCGCTCACAAAGCCACTGTTTGCGTAATTCGGTATCCTTCGGGACTTCTTCCAATTGATGGTCCAACCATGGCAACCACTCATACATCTGAGAACTCATGGCATCCAGCATCTCCCATTTCCTGTCCATTACTTCACTAATATCTACTGCAAAATCCGGACAAAAAGGCACAGGCTTCTGAAACATATCCATCATATACAAACAAAAAGGACTTTGAGACAAAGCAGGTTCCTCAGGACAGAAATGTGGAACTGTAACCAAAAACGCTGAATCTTGAACAAGCACACCGCAAGCCCTATGGTCAGGGTGATAATCACAAGGTCGATGCGTAAGAACCACCTCCGCCTTCAAACGACGAAGTAAAGCAACTATCTCACGACGCGCCTCGAGCGTAGGCATCAAAGAACCATCGGGAAAATCCAATACCACAGAAATATATCCCCCTCTTCTCGCAGATTCTTCTGCCTCTGCTCGCCGAATCCTCTCCAATTCATGAGGTTCTATTTCTTGATGCCCAATATCTCCTTTTGTAACAGACACTGCATATACTTTATGCCCTTTACTCGACCACAATACCATACTACCCCCCGCATACCACTCCGCATCGTCAGGATGAGCTCCAATACAAACTATATTCATTTTGTCTCTCCTCCCTTCATTAGCGTTATCCGTAACGGATTTCCCAGAACCTCCGTTTCATCTAAGGGTTGCACAGAACCATCACCATCTAATATTTTACGGGGTTCCGTCAACGGATCATACAAAGACAATTTTGCCCGAGTATACAACAAAGTCGAAAAAACCTCTGTAGGGGCCCTGTCCCACAAATCGATTTCAAACTTCGTTGGAAACATTGTCTCCGTAGAAACAGAAATATTATCCCCCTTCATGGCTCCCGCTAACACAGTATGGAATTCCCCTACTTGCTTCCCATCCCGAATAATTCTTCCATCTACCTTTACAGGATACTCTGCATAATCAATAGCACCTCTCGAAATAAGACGAATCTCGGCTACCATCTTCTCCGGATATGGAGGGAATAACTCCATCTCTATACGAGCGATTTTTCCATGGGCTCCTTCTTCTCTTTGGATTCGACTATTACTCGGTACCATCTTGTCCGGTATCAAAATTAATATCTGTAAATCACTCTCTATATCACCTATATTCTTTTTCAGGTTTGTATTATTCACCACCGCATTCGGATTATATGAACCTAATATTTCCTGTTCCGTTTTAGACAAACCCGGGCTATCCGGTTTCTTTCTATTCTCAAAATACGAATTACAGGAAGTCAACCCCAATACAAAAAGGATAATAAAGAAAATAAAAAACGAATATTTCTTACACATTAACATTTTCAAAAATGCCTCATTAAAACTTTCAATGTTTGATAAATCCAAAATTATGTTAAATCAAATAATATAAAATCAAACGATAAAAAAAGAACAAAGAAAACCAAAAATCTATATTTTATAACCATAGAAAAGTTATAAATCATTATATAACAAAACAATATATAAATATTTTGCAAATATCCGTTTATAAAAATATAAAAATTCTTGAAAAAACACATTATTTTTGTCATAATGTATCTGTTATTAACAATAAAGAACAATACCATGAACACAGGCACCAAAGGGACACAGAAGACAGAAAAATTAGTATTATACGGATGGGATAGTCTATCCACAAATGACGGACCAGGAATTCGACTTGCACTATACTTCAAAGGTTGTAGTTTATTTTGTCCCTGGTGCTTAAATCCATTTCTTCAAAAAGTAAAACCTGAGATTCGATGGAAAAATAATAAGTGCATCCATGATTTCCAATGTATAAAAGAATGCAAAGAAAAGGCCCTGCAACATACAAATGGGACAATACTCATTAACGAGGATAAATGTAATTTCTGTGGTGCCTGTTGGGAAGTCTGCAAAAAAGGGGGTCTAATGCCTGCTGGGGACTACATCTCGATTGAACAAATTATATCGCTGGTCGAATATGAACTCAATCTACAAATTCCTCCACGAAATATAACCTTAGGTGGTGGAGAACCCTTACTTCAAGGGAACCCTATGCTTCACCTACTTGAATCATTAAAAACACTCCCTATAAACCACATCATGCTCAACAGCTGTGCCGGTATATCTAATTCCGAACTATGGTATCGAGCACTTGAATACACCGACGCTATCTCACTTCATTTATTTACCATCGATAAAGAAATATGGCAAAGTGTCAGCAATATCCCTTTTGACATTTACCTCCGTAACCTTCACACCCTCGCCATGTCCGAGAAACCAATTTATATTCGCATACCAATTGTTCCCGGTTTTACAAATTCGCCAGAAATTATCCACAAAATTTCTCTCTTTATAAAAAATTCACTTCCAGAAACAAAACAGGTCGAATTCCGTGGATATGCTCCAAATTCCTCATATAAAAATCCACTATTCACTTTAAAAAATGACAATATAACTCCCGAAGAAATAATAAAACTTTGTTCATTGGCCCATGAAGTCGGACTTGTAGAAACTCATTGGCGAGGGAACCTTCGTACTTTTGATAACGCTCCCCTCAATTTTTCAGTTCCCAACAACAAAATGGATTTTCAAATCTAGTACAACGACCCTCTATGTCTTTTATTCCCAATAAAAGTGGGCCCTGCAGGACTCGAACCTGCGACCAAGTGATTATGAGTCACCTGCTCTGACCTACTGAGCTAAGGGCCCAAAGGATAAATAAGTGCAACACATATTTTACCAACTTTGACTATTTTATGCAACTTTTAAAGAAAGGGAGTAACTCCCGTGAACGCCACGTATGTCTCAGTTTCCGTATGGCTTTTGCTTCTATTTGTCGAACACGTTCACGAGTAACATTAAAAACACTCCCTACTTCCTCCAATGTCCTTGCAAACCCATCCCCTATTCCCCAACGCAACCGTATGACTTTCTCTTCCCGTTCCGTTAAAGTCTTCAAAACCTCATTCACTTTATCTATAAACAACCGATGTTGTGTTGTATCAGAAGGATTGTCCACATTCTCATCTTCTATAAAATCACCAAATGTAGTATCGCCATCATCACCGATGGGTGTTTCTAAACTCATCGGGTCTTGAGATATTTTCCGTATTGAATGCACCCGTTCAATCGTCAGTCCCATCTCATCCGCAACTTCATCCTCAGTTGGTTCTCGCCCATATTTTTGGACAAGCGTGCGATTCGCCCTCGCTAACTTATTAATCGATTCTATCATGTGGACAGGAACACGAACCGTTCGTCCCTGGTCTGCTATAGCACGGGTGATAGCCTGCCGTATCCACCATGTTGCATAGGTACTAAACTTATATCCCCGCCAGTATTCAAACTTATCCACAGCCTTTATTAGGCCAATATTCCCCTCTTGAATAAGGTCTTCAAACGACATCCCCCTATTCGTATATTTTTTAGCAATACTTACAACCAACCGCAAGTTGGCCTCAACTAATTTTTCCTTTGTCTCATTAATTCTATCTTCCTTTTCACGAACAGTCTTAATAAGATCCGAAATTTGCTCAAGATTCATTCGTGCATCACGCTGTATCTGGTTAATTTTAGCTCTTGCCATTTCAAGCCGTTGAGCACAATCATAAAGATACATGGCCTCCGAATCTTTTGTACTTCTCCTTCCACGACCCGAATGGGCCTTCTTTATAATCTCATCTGCAGATAAACCAAATTCATGTTCCAACTGACTTATCTCATCCTTTGCACTCAGGATACGCCGTTCCAATGCCTTAATTTTCCTCCCAATTTTAACAATTTCCCTTGCACACAGCGGAAAATTACTCAAAATTTGATATTGTTTCTCCCTCAATTCTTTTACCTGGTTTTGTAAGTTCTCAATTAACCGGATTTTTCCCTTTTGTTTCGCTTTTTTCTTCGTTACTTTTTCAATATTCTTTTCTAATGACTGTATCTGTTGACGAATTACAGCCAATTGGTCAGCACTTTGTAAAAGTTGTTTCTTCAGTTTTTCCAACTTCGTATTGTCACTACATTCAATCACACGAGAAGGATCCAAACGCCCCGAACGAATACGAGTAGCGATAAGGAAAAACTCATGAACAGTATAAGGGGCACTCAACAGAACACGCACCAGTTCTTTTTCCGCTTCTTCTATCTTCTTTGCAATACCCACCTCTTTCTCTTTTGTCAATAAAGGCACTTTTCCCATGGCCCTTAAATAGACACGAATCCCCTCATCGGGACGAGTCTGTGGCTTTAGTATCTCCGATTTTTGGGCTTCAACTGCAGTCCCAACACCTTTCAAAAGAGGAGCCTTTTCATAACCTAACGCACGCAAAGTATCACTTGGACTTTCATGGGCCTCATAGAGATACTCCAGTAATATAGGCTCTTCCTCTTCTGGAACAGTCCATTCCAAATCCTTACGCTTTTTCAAAACTTTTTGTTTTGTCGCCATATTTACCACCTCTTGAAACATTTGTTATATAATTCAAGTCTTGTAGCAATTAATTCCTTCTGTATACTCAAAAGTTCCTTTAACCTTTCTTTCTGCTTCCGTTGCTCGGCTTCCTTAATCTTCTCTTGTATAGAAGAAATTTGTTGGTTAATATAGTCAATATGTATTCGATTTAACCGTTCCATAGCCAACGAAATCAAATCATCACTAACAGGATCGGACATTAACACCTTCTGCAATAAATTCTTACCTTCCCCTTCTTCCATAAACCGAGGGTCAACCCCCTCATTTTCTAAAACATATTGTATTACCGTACCTAAAGGACTTTCAGGAAAAGGAATCTGCTGAAACAATTCTTTCGCCTGCATTCTTATACTTTCATTATTTATAAGCCCATGTAAAAAATCAATATCATCTACCGAAACACTATTCGAACAAATATTATTCATTTCTTTACGAACAGAATAATTATTCTTTATATATTGTTCATAATCACTTTTAATCGCCCAAAAATTTATTCGTAAAGCAGATGCTATTTCCTTTAGAAACTCTTCCTTTATCGAAGCCTCATCCATCATTGAAATCAATCGAAACAATTCACTTAGTACAGTTATTTTCCCCTGGGCGGTGCTCAATAGCTTCTGCTTTTGCTGGATATAAAAGGTAAAAAAAGTAGACGCTGAAGAAATAAGTTCTTCCCATTCCGCAACGGTATTGCTCTTTAAAAAATCATCAGGGTCTTTACCATCAGGAAGTGTTACTGCATAAACAGTTAACCCTGCTTGTAATAAGACCGAAGTAGCCCTTACTGCAGCAGACAATCCCGATTCATCACCATCATATACGATTACCACTTCCGGG
Organism: uncultured bacterium; assembly: GCA_937124615.1. Lineage (GTDB taxonomy): Bacteria > Hydrogenedentota > Hydrogenedentia > Hydrogenedentales > Hydrogenedentaceae > Hydrogenedens. The sequence continues at coordinate 37,609 of CAKZKR010000019.1, read as the reverse complement.
GCAAATCGTTTCATTAAATAGGCTTGACCTGCAGTTAAAGCCGTACCACAAGTCGCAACAACATTACGAATCCCACACTGAAAACAACGCAAAACATCAATATAACCCTCTACCAGAATTATCTTCTCCCGTGCACGAATTGCTTCCTTCCCCTCCCACAATCCATACAAAACTTTATTCTTCTGATATATTTCTGTTTCTGAAAGATTAATATATTTAGGTCCCTCTCCTGTTATTTCTCTGCCCCCAAATCCTATCGTTTTCCCATCAATACTCCGAATAGGGAAGAGAATACGATTCCTAAAAAAATCATAATACCCCTCTTCTTTTCCCCCAGAACGGATTAACCCACTTCTCAATAACAAAGGCTCCGAAAAACCTTTCGATTTCAAAAAACGATATAAAGAATAACCATCAGCAGGAGCAAATCCAAGTTTAAACTCTTCCTGCATTTCAGGAGTTATACCCCTTTTCTTCAAATACTCCTGGGCTATTTTTCCATTTAGAGACTTTGCTAATTGATTACGATAAAATTCAGCGGATAACTCAAGAATTTGAAAAAGCATCTTCCTCTCATTTTGCTCAGGAAAACGCTCCCTTTCCAAATAATTCAATTTGGGAAGATGAACACCCGCCTCATTTGCAAGCATCTCCAATGCTTCCATAAATGAAACATTTTGAATATCCATTAAAAAAGATAATGCATCACCATTCTTTCCACATCCAAAACAATAAAAAAACTGACGGGACTTAGACACAGTAAACGAAGGGGTCTTCTCTGTATGAAAAGGACAGAGAGCCACATAACGGTCTGAACCTGCAGGTCTTAACTCACAATAAGTGGACACAAGTTTTACAATATCCGTTGAGTTTATCACTTGCTCAATAATTTGACGAGGATACAAGACTAGAAACAACCTTTATGTTGAGGACTGTAATTTCTGTTCGTAAAGACAGAATTACCCCAATTTTGTCAAGTACCTATATTTTACCATAAACAAAAGAAAAATGCAAATTATTTAAATATTTTAACCTTCACTTCTTTACTCTTCTTCTTTTAATATATCTCTTAAATTTATTCTGATGAAATTGGACACGGAATTCGTTTATATTGTTCGGGTAAATTAACCCATTCTTCCTCTCCATACAATCCTATCTGTGAGACATCAATCGGCTGAAATCCCAAACTAAAAACAGGAGAACCCTCTTTCAGGCGGTAATCACCTTTTTCGGGATTTTCAAACATAGGGTCTGCAATGATACTATTAACATCAAAACCCTCTTGTTGCCATTGTTGGAATGTCCTATCCTTAAATAAAACTTCCTTTCCAGATGCATTCCAATAGCAATTCTTATCCATCTGCCATTTTTTATTCGTCCAATTACTGCCCAATAACGAACCCCTATTGTAATATACAATATTTCGCTCAAATATGAAAGAGATATGCTCTTCTTCCCGGCTTCGAATAATCTGCTCCCTTGCAGATAAAGCGAAAATATTATTTATAACACGATTTTCGCGACCATAATGTTGATGAAAATTCCCGGTTAATGTATGATGAACGATATTGTTTTCCAATACGATATAAGAACTCCCTTCATCTGTATACAATCCCCAACCTCCATATTGCTCCGGATCCGACATAATATCATGTATATGATTATTCCTCAATACCGTTCCGGGCGAAACTCCCAATGTATATATACCCCCCATATCTGCTAACTGCGCCTTTCCTATATTATGAATATGATTATACTCCACAATATTATGATGCGCAGAACTCGGGTCATATCCCCAGCACCAACCAATCGACATGCCAGAGTAGCGGAAATCACAAATTTCATTATGAGCCACCCGATTATATGAACTACGACCTATCCACACACCAATACCCGCACGCAAAAACCGCCCCCCCTCATGTATAAAACAGTTCTCAACAGTATTATATCCACAACCTGTTGTCCCCAGATCTTTATACAGATACAATTTTTTCTCATCAACTGTGGAAGGACCTGAACTCTCATCCGTCTCCGCATTCGCAGTTTCACCAATCTTAATCCCTCCGGCTCCCATATCATATAGATGGCACTGCTTAATGATATTGTGTTGAGAACCCGACCTCAACCATAACGCATAATTACTTACATGCTTCACAGAACATTTTTCAAAAATACAATAACGAGTTCCTGTACCCTGAACAGCACCCGAAACGGACACCTCTGCCTGCGGGTCGGATTGGCCCCGTTCTCCTATTGCAAAATTAGTATATACAAATTCAATCCCCTTAAAAATCACATGTTCAACCATTCTATTTTCTGATGGTTTCCCTTCCAGCAGAAGGAGTTGTTCTACCACAGGAACGATAACTTCTGCAGAATTCATATCCTCCTCCGGAAAAGGAATGTAATAAAGTTTCCCTTCTTTACGGTTGAGATACCACTCTCCCGCCTTATTAAGTCCTTCAAAAAGATGTTCAATATAGAATCGCTGTCCTTCTGCAAAAATCACTCCAAACCAAAAATTCTTCGGGACATTCAAATATAAACATCTTGTCTCCATATCCACAGAACGAACAGGCAATAACGGAACAGCCCATTTACAAAAAAGTACACAATAACTATTTGTGAGCGAACCCCAGTTTTGAATATTGCTTTCCTTATCATAAAAAACTTTAAGCGTCCCCGGTTGATTTTCACTTTCAGGGAGATACTCATACTTCTTTGCAATGAAAAATTCCTGCTTTGAAGGATAATCTCCAAATGGATTGGTACTATCAGGAATTCGTGCGGGTTGTCTTCTTTCTCCATTTACCCATAAAGAATTAAATATTAATTTTCCCTCTCGTACCGCATCAATATCCGCCACATACCAATTACCTTCTTTTTCTTTTTTCCAAGATTGAATTCTTATCCCTCCCGAAACTACAGGCTTCTCTCCTTGATAATTCTCAAAAATAGTAGGAGCCCCTTCTTTACCAGAATGTTCAGGCGTAATCACAATAGGGTTACTTATCTTATAAATACCTCCTCTTAATACCACTTTAATTGTTTTCCCTTGTGTTTCCGAACTACGATACACCTTGACCTTATCCAAAGCCCTCTCAATACTTGCCAGAGGACCATCCGTCTTATCCTCATTTACCTGTGCCATTGTCCCTGACCATGCATCATTTCCATTCGGTGACACATATATAAATATTTCATTATCACCTTGCGCAAAACTTAAAAGAGAAACAAAAAAAACAGTACAAAATAATAACGAACATATCTTCATCCTTAATCTCCTTCTACTTGGTTTGAAATGTCTACTAATATTAACCCAATAAACATGTCATTCGCCAAAATTATATTATTTCAGCAAAACAAAACAAACATTAAAGTTTTACAAAAACTTGACGATAAAATGAACAGAAATTTGAATATAAAAAAGAAACTCCATGAGTTATGAGTGTTCGTCCCAGCTCTCATAATATAATTTGAGTCCCATAGTTATATACTTCCTTGAGTGACGCCATAAGACCCTGTTATGGCGTCCTCCCTTTTTGTATTTTGATAAAATCCATCCATTATAATCCTTCTGCGATTATTCTTATAAAGTAGATAGAAATCCATAAAAACATGATAAAAATAAAACCATTATTTCTTATTCTAATACTCGTATTCCTTTTTACTTCCTGTACGCGACAAAGACATAAAGTTACTTTTCAATCCCCCTTTCCAGCAAAAAAAGACGGAATATGGGGTTTCCCACTTCCAGAACCACCTTTCATAATTAATTCTGCTTTCGGAGAACTTCGAAAAAAAGGAACATCCTTTTATCGCCACCAGGGAATAGATATAAAAGCAAAAGAGGGAACTCCTGTCCTCGCTGTGCAAAAAGGAACTGTTATTTTTGCAGGCCCACTAAAAGACTACGGTTTATTGGTCTGTATCGAGCATCCCGGAAATTGGGAAACAAGATACGCACATCTCAGTTCAATTGCAATCAAAACAAATAAAAAAGTAAAAAAAGGACAAATAATAGGAAGAGTAGGCGCCACAGGAAATGCCACAGGACCTCACCTCCATTTCGAATTAAGAAAAAATGGAACCCCTATCAACCCTGCACCCTTAATCACACAAACAAAATAATCTATAAAAAATCCCCATACAATTCTTTGGCACACTGAGGACAAATTCCATGGCTAAATTCTGCATCAGAATGCTGACGAATATACACCTCCACCTCTTGCCAATACCCAGAATCATCACGAATCTTTTTACACCGCGCACATATCGGTAACAAGCCATGCAAATGTCTTACAGTATTTAACGCCTCTTGAAGCTGTTCTATCGTCTCTTCTAATTCTCTTGCCTTCTGAATATTTCTTTTCTCTAACCTTATTCGTTCCATAGCCTGAGCATAAACGGAAGCCATCCATTCTATAGATTCCCAATTTGAAGGGGTATAACTCTCAGATGAATTTACCGCAATAATTAAAACCAAATCATGCGATGGAGTATAAGAAGGATAAAATAGCAATCTTTGAATTAGAATTCTACCAAAAAGCAAATATTCCTTTTCCTCAATGTCATTAATGAGCAACGGCGACCCTGCCTCAATAAAACGATACAGCAATTCTTCTTTTGCAAAATCCTTTGAACTCAGTGAAATCATAAGCCTATTAGACTTCTTCTTGTCTACCCCTTGAAAAAAATACAATTTCTCATCCGGGTCAAAATATCCCGAAAAACAGAAAGCACTATTCAGTATATCTACTCCCATTTGACACACCCTAGATGTAACCTCTTCTTCCGTTTGCGAACTCAACAATGAACGGGCAAAACTCGCATACAATGAATTGATAATAGCCTCACTTTGCAACTGTTTTTCTAACATTTTCCTTTCTGTAATATCAACATGCGTCCCCGAAATGCGAATAGGGTTCCCCTTAGAATCTCGTCCTGATACCCTACCATATGTATGTATCCAACTCTTATACATACCTCTATAATAAATCGGATATTGCATATTAAATACCCCCTCTTCTTTGGCAAGTGTCTCTCCCAATTCTTTCCGAACCAATTCCCGATGTGTAGGAACAACACAATTTAACCAATCTTCTAATATATATGGACCCTTCTTCTTTATCCGAAACATCTCTAAACCGGGAGGATTCATATTATATTCATCTTTTAAAATATCCCATGACCACAAACCTATATTCCCCATTTCTGATGCAATTTCAAGATTTTCCTTTACATCCTTTAATTCATGTTCGGATTCCATAAAAGAAGTTATATCCATTCCCACACCAACAAGTTTTTTAGCATATTTTCCCTTACGAGAAATACATTCCCCTATCGTCCGAACCCAAACCAATCTGTCACCCGGTAAAAGTAATCGATGATCTATTGCAAAACTATTGGTTGCCCCCTGAATACAAGGTTTTACTGCATGCCAGAAATCATCACGGTCCGAAGGATGAATATACTTCCACCATTCTGTCAATTCATCCGGCACTTTCAAAAACGGGAACAACGCCTGTAAACCGGATGAAATAATTTTGCGAGAATCTACCTCATATTCCCATACGCCGATATGTCCCGTTTTTAAGGAAACCCGATGCAGATTGAGTAACGATTTCTCCTGCGAATACTGCTCTAAATAAGAAAGCATTCTTATCAAAAAGGGCAATTTCTCCTCAAAATATCGACACAGTTCTTCTGTTGCTTTATCAACCTTTTTATCTGCAAAAATAAAAAGCCACTTCCTTCCACTAGCACTCCGAAATGGAACAAAAACTAAAGACCGATATCCAAATAAATGACACAGCCCACAAAATATTGTATCTTTCAAATAGTGAACAAGCGTCCGGGCTTTCTCCTGAGTCGCATTAAACCTTAAAAAATCACTATATAAAAACTCTGATGGGATATAATTAGCACGGCCTTCAAGAAAATCCTCACATATCTTAGAAATACCATTATTAGAAGTCAATAAAGAACAAAAATCACCATAAAAATCATTTTTTAACACCTGTATAGGACTTTCTCCCTCCCTCATTAATGCAAGCACCATCTCAAAATCAAACATACTACTCAATCCTGACAATAATCGAGAAACCCCTTGATCTAAATCACAAAGATTATTATCTATTGTCAAACCTATAATGTATTCATCAAAAGATTTATCAAATAAATCCAAAATATGTTTTCGATATCTAAAGATATGATTACGAATAGTCCTCAAAGAACATTTCAAATGTCGCGTATTCTTCGCACCTAAGGGAATACAATACACATTGTCTCTCGCCAACTGATGTTCTAACGAGTCCGGAACTTTAGATGGAACTGTAAAAAGTATGACACTATCACATCTATCCAGAATTTTCCTGTAGAGTTCCCATCTTAAAATATTTTCAACATAATCAAAGATAACCAATTCATAAAGCGCATCCCCAACCAACATTCGAGCCAAACTCTGTGGAGAAGCACAATAATGAATCTTAACTTTCTGTCCCCAAAATGTTTCATTTAACAGAATTTGCTCTCTCTCCTGCTGAGGTCTTCCCACTATCAGTATATTCAGACATGAAAAAGAAGGATACTTATTTATTTTTTTTTCAACAAACATTATTTATATGTCCATATCAATATATCCCTGATGACTTCCAATAAAATCAATTATAAATACTCTCATTAATTATTATATAACAAAAAAATAAAATTTTATAAAAAATATTAAATCCCTTTTTCTTATAAAAGATATTAATAAATGTGGAGTTTTCAACAAATTATAGAAATCTTGAAAACTAACTATATCGTATACCCATTAAATTACAAAGAATATAGCGGTCTAATTCCTCATAATCACGATCCGCAATTAATCTTGATACCAGAGTCTTATCCATCGCTCTTACTTTTTCAACCAACAACTTAAAAGTAGCCAGACTATTCCTCAAATGTTTTATATTTACTGCTTGTTTTTGTGTTCTCATCGTCTTCACATCGAGACCTATCCATTCACCATGTCTCCCATAACCATATTCTTCGAGGACTCGAACCTGATTAAAAGCCCTGCGAAGATTATAAGACCCAAAAGACTTATCCTGGTCAAACTTCAATCCCCCCTGGTCATTCAGATGAACGCTTCTCAGCTTATTATGAGCCAGAGCATACGCCATGTCATCCGCCGGGTCTAACCCTGCCAAAACAGAATGTGCCGTCTCAACAAGACAACAGACACGGGACGGATCATCTGTTATATACGATAATCCTATTGCATGTCCAATTGTAGGAATAATAGCACTATCCACAGGCTCATTGGGTTTCGGTTCTATTAAAACAATAACATCCTTATCATAGGCAAGCATTTCATTTATTGCATCACGAATCTGGAGAACTGCCAATCGGACATTTTTACTCTCACGAATATAAGTACCTTCCCTTGCCAACCAGAGCACCATATTATGCGTGCCTAAAATATTCATAATATCAATAGCCTTCTTCGTCCTTTCAATTGCATATCTACGGCATGCAGGGTCATTACTGGTATATGCTCCGTCTATTGTTTTTGGAGAAAACCACAATCGTGGAGCAACAAACTCCGCCACCAACCCTTCATTATCCAGCATCTTCTTTACTTTTTTCGCTTCTCTTTCTATCTCTGCACCTGATTTTTCATCAAGTTCAGGAACCGCATCATCATCGTGAAACTGCATCCCATCAAATCCCAATTGTTTGGCCACTTTCATCTTCTTCGCAAGGGGTTCCGGCTTGCGAACCGGAGGACCAAATGGGTCTGCTCCTTCATCAATATTCCATGGACCAAAAGAAAAACGATATACCGCCTTTAGATTCTTTTCGTCTGAATTGTTCACCATATACAAATCTCCTTGTCTTGTTTTTTGTATAATTAATGTACTCTTTTTTTGTAGCATATATCTTTTAAACAATAAAAGACAAAAGCTGAAATAATGACACAAAAAGAATCCGATTACAAAAATATCCTAATGTCCTTTCCTTTCTGCCAACCAGACTATTTATTGGCACCTCACACCTATTATAAAATAGGAGGTCCTGCTGATTTTGCACTTATTCCAAAAAATGAACTCGAATTAGAACAGTCCTACCATATACTTCAGCGACTTCCTCTTCCCTACTTTATTTTAGGAGGTGGAACAAATGTCCTGATCTCAGACAAGGGCTTCCGCGGTGTAGTGCTTATCACTTCCCATTTCAAAGAATTTCGAACATTAGGAAACAACCGATATTTTGTCGGTGGAGGCATCGAACTCGACGGGTTAGTAAAAGAAGTATTGTTAAAAAACAATTACGAGGGAGTATCCGCATTAACAGGAATTCCAGGAACAGTAGGAGGGGCTTTATTCATGAACGCAGGTACCATAAACGGATGTATCTGCGAGTGGACTGAAAAAGTTTTCCTACTCACCTCTGACGGCAAAAAAGAAATTGAAATAAAACCCGAATTATACAGTTATCGCTCTCAAAAGTTTTGTTCAATAAACGAACTCATATCCAGTGCTATTTTCCATTTCAAAAAATCCAATACAGAACAAAAAACAATTTACGAACACTACATCAAACGCAGAAAAGAAAAACAACCTCAAGGATACTGTTGCGGTAGTGTATTCAAAAATCCTCCCGGCCATCATGCAGGAAAATTAATCGAAAAATGTGGGCTAAAAGGAACACGAAAAGGAGGGGCGATTATTAGTCCCATCCATGCAAACTTTATTATGAATGACAATAACGCTACATTTGACGATGTCCTATTTTTAATCCGGCTCGTCCAAGAAAAAGTATATAACAAATTTGGCATAACTCTTGAAGAAGAAGTCCGTATCATATTCGAAGATGGTTGTTTTCAATCCTGCCAACACTATAACAATCGGGAAGGATAATGGATTATGCATAAAAATCTCCTTTATGTGATTAATGCCACCGCTCCTATCCGTATATGTGATTTAGGTGGTTGGACAGATACCTGGTTTGCCGAATACGGTGCTGTTCTTAACATAGGTGTTTACCCATATGCAGAAGTGCAAATCTATGTTTATGAAACGGACATAAAAGACAAAACCGAGATTGTTTTAGATGTAGAAAACTTTGGAGAACGGTATACCCTGCAAACTACTTTTACAGAATATGACAAGCATCCTTTGCTCGAAGCATGTATCGATATTATGAACCTTCCTTCCAACTTATCTTTTGAAGTAAACCTCTTCTCCGAAGCACCTGCGGGTTGTTCCACAGGAACCTCCGCATCAATAAGCGTTGCATTATTAGGGGCCCTTGATATGCTAACACCCGGTCAACATACCCCCCATGAAATCGCAAGCCTTGCACACCGCGTCGAAACAGAGAAATTAGGGCTACAGTGTGGAATTCAAGACCAAATCTGTGCAAGTTATGGCGGTATTTGCTTTATCGAGATGTTCCGTTACCCCCATGCTTCTGTTTCACCTGTTATGCTACCCAACTCAACATGGTGGGAATTAGAACGACGGCTCATGCTGGTCTATCTTGGAAAAACACATTCCTCCAGTGATATACATAAACAAGTTATCACAAGATTAGAACAACCTCAAAGCGATAAAAGTGTCCTTGATATATTGAGAGATTCTGCACATAAAGGGAAAAATGCATTATTAGAGGGCAATTTTATTACATTTGCCAAAGCCATGATACAAAATACCGAAGGACAAATGGCTCTACACCCCTCTCTTGTCTCCGACCTCGCAAAACAAGTCATCGATTTAGCAAAACAACATAGAGCCATAGGTTGGAAAGTCAACGGAGCCGGAGGTGAAGGAGGTTCTCTTACACTCCTTTTTGATGAACATAACAAAAATAAGAGAACCTTCAAAAAAGCATTGACGGAACTTAATCCTCAATTACAAATTATCCCCATATACCTCTCCCGAATGGGTCTTAGAAGATGGTTTCAACAAAAATAGAACAAAAGTATTGATAATTATTTATCTTCACACTCCGGTAATTTTTTACCTGCATATTTACATATAGCCTCAAAAAGTTTACGCGTTACTTCTACCCCATAATCATTAAAATTTTTAGGATTTTCCCAGAACTCTGACAAATCTCCCTGATGCTCCCTCTCATAATTTAGAACCTTCATCATCATTTGCACCTTATCCAATCCACGGACCAACCTCGCCTCAGCAGAAGATACCTCATGAAACTCTCGATATAAATCCGAATATTTAAGAGAAAAACCTTGTATGAGTTTGTCAAAAACCGCTTGTTCCGCTTGTATTTTCTCACTCAAAAAATACTCCTGTGTAATAGGCATCGGCATGTCCATCATTTTCGCCTCTGCTAAATCATGAATTAAAGCCATCGTTAAAACCTTTTCTACATCCCATAGCCCGGGATACTGCTCAACAACCAATAATACCAGGAGACTCAAAAAATGACTATGGGCCGATACCGATTCCGGGACCGAGACCCCTCGCAATAAAAATCCCGCACGCGGAACACGGTCCAACGGATGTATCTCTCTAAAAAAACCTAACACCCTTTTACAAAAATCATCCATACATTAACTTCCTTTTCCTTCATAAAACTTCATTACGAATCTATATTCTGTACTTCTTCTGCTAACAAATGAATCATCTTCCTGAATTGCATCTTAAAAACAAAAAAAATGAAAAAAAATGAAAAAAACATCATCGCCACAACAGGAATTAATATAATTCTTTCTTCTATAAAAAAGAATAAAAGCAAAATAAATGCAATATCTATAATTGGTATTACATACAAAATAAGATACCGAAACCACATAAAATTCCTTACAGAACAATTAACCACCACCCCACTACCTTTCCCCTGAACATAAACTTTATCTATCCAGGGATACATAACGATCTCCCCTTGCTTTCCCGTAGAAAGGGGACGCGAAAGTTCTATATTATCTTCCCATTCTCGCTCAACGATAAAACCTTTCTTCAAAAACAAATCCCGTAATTTTTCAAGATACCTACCCCTTTCTACTTCTTCAACCTCCACTTCAATAGCAATATACTTTTCCATTTTTTATTCCTTCATATCGATTGTTCATATAAACCTTTAAAATTTATAATATATTATAACCATTACATTACCATACAATATCTCTTTTCCCGATAGTATGAAAAAATTAATTGTCTTCTTTGGCGCCATAGGAGATACCATTCTTCTTGCTCCTGCTATTCAGAAACTCTCCAGAAAAGCAGATATTACGGTCATCGGCTATCCCGAACGAATGGCCTTATTAGAAAAGGCCGGGTGGGTTAAAAAGACATATAATCCTGATGAAGTCGATTTCACATCCCTTTTTTCATCACCATCAGAAAAATTAAAGCAATTCCTCTTAAAATTTGATACAGTTTATTTCTTTATTCGAAATGGAGATATCTTAACAAAAAATACAAAAACAATAGGTATTCCACACATCCATACCTTTCCAGGAATCCCTCCCAATAACTGGGATAACCATGCATCTAATTATTATCTCCACTGTTTTGGTCTTACCCCGGACAATGAATTTATCCTACCCATAAAAACACAATCCTTCCATAAAAAAATAATCATCCATCCCGGAAGTGGAAGTCCTAAAAAAAATTTTCCACTTGAAGTTTTTATAACACTTACACAAAAAATAGTCCATAGAAAACTACCTGTCCAATGGTGTGTGGGGCCTGCAGAAGAAAACATCACATTCCCCCCAAACATTTCATTACTCAAAATGGAAAAACTTACAGAATTAGCAAAATATCTCGCAGGGGCCTCTGCATTTATAGGTAATGATAATGGCATTTCCCATATAGCAGGGGCTATCGGTATAAAAACAGTTGTTCTTTTCCGAACTACCGACCCAAAAATATGGCATCCGTTAGGACCTCATGTTTATACATTTACCCCGCAAACCCTCCATTTAGGGGAAATAGAAAACATTGTATGTAGAAAAACATAAAAACTCAATCTTTGCCAAATCTCTAAGTCATAAATTAAAATATATACAAATCTCCCAAAAACACCTTAACACAAACAAAGGCTTTTTATTATGAACAAAGAAGAAATAGAACAACAGGAATATTTATATAAAATCCGTCATTCTTTGGCTCATGTTTTAGCACATGCAGTTTTAGAGATTAGACCCAATGCCAAATTGGCTTTTGGTCCTCCGGTAGAAAATGGATTCTACTATGACTTCGATTTTAATGGGAATCCTATCGGAGAAGCAGACCTACCCGAACTTGAAAAACAGATGCGAAAAATTATTAAAGAAAAATATCACTTTGAACAAAAATTTTTAAATATCGATGAAGCCATTGCATTCCTTGAACAAAGCGGACAAAACTATAAAGTCGAATATGCAAAAGAGTTAGCAGAAAAAGGAGAAATAGACCCCCGGGGACTTTCTTTCTACCAACACGGACCTTTTACGGACATGTGCGAAGGTCCTCATGTAAATCATACAGGAGAATTGCCCAGAGATGGTTTTAAGTTAGACCGCATTTCAGGTAGCTATTGGCGTGGGGATGAAAAAAAACCAATGTTAACTCGTATCTATGGATTTGCTTTCTCAACAAAGGAAGAATTAGACGATTTTCTGTATCGCCGACAACTGGCTATGGAACGAGACCACCGAAAATTAGGAGAAGAACTGGACCTGTTCATTCAAGACTCTGAAGTAGGGGTCGGCCTTCCCCTATGGACCCCCAATGGGACAATTATTCGAGAAGAACTGGAAAAATGGGCCAAAGAGGAAGAATTCAAAGCAGGTTATTTAAGAGTATCAACACCTTGCATCACTCGAGCCGACCTATACTATCGTTCCGGTCATCTTCCCTATTATGCAGAAAGTATGTATCCTCCTATGACCCTTGATGAAAATGACCACTACTACCTTCGTCCTATGAACTGTCCACACCATCACAAAATATATGCCTCTCGACTACGCAGTTACCGCGACTTACCTCTCCGATTAGCAGAGTATGGCAATGTATTTCGCTACGAAAAACACGGTTCCCTCTCCGGATTACTCCGGGTCCGGGCTATGTGTATGAATGACGCACATATCTATTGTGCTCCCGAACAAGTAGAAAGCGAATTCATCACAGTAATGCAAATGTATAACAACTATTATCAACATCTGCAACTCGGAAATTTCCGTGTTCGTCTCTCTCTCCACGACCCCAATAGCGACAAATTTGTCTCTGACGAGGAACTATGGAACCGCAGTGAAGACATGGTTCGACAGGTATTAAATAATTTGGGAATACAATACGAAGAAGAAAAAGGAGAAGCCGCTTTCTACGGTCCTAAAGTAGATGTACAGGTAAAAAACCTCATGGGAAGAGAAGAGACCGTTTCTACCTGCCAGCTTGACTTTGTCATGGCAGAACGCTTTGACTTAACATTTATCGACCGCGACGGTCAGCCCAAAAGACCCTTTATCGTTCATAGAGCCCCACTCAGTACACACGAACGCATTATATCCTTCCTGATCGAATTCTATGGCGGAGCCTTCCCCACATGGTTATCTCCAACCCAGGTTATGCTGGTCCCTGTTAACCCTGCTTTACTTGAATATGCCTGTGCAATAAAAGACAATTTACACAATCAACTATTCCGTGTAGAAATTGATGACAGTTCCGAAACATTCAATAAAAAGATACGAACTGCCGTCGTCCGTAAAATTCCAAATATCTGGGTATTGGGCGAACGCGAAAAACAAAACCAATCTGTAACATGGAGACGCTATGCTGTAAAAGAACAAATTACCGTTCCTTTAACACAGGCCATAGAAGCACTGAAACAAATGCGTGAAAAACGATTGATGGATAATTTCCCGAACACCTCCTTACCACTTTAATATAGGGCTATCTTGTGAGCCAACCACCTGTTCAAGAAAAAAATAAAGAATGGATTACCATCCATCATGAAACCGAAAAAAATTACTGGTGGTTCATATTAAAAAGAGAACTTATAACCTATTTCATCCAATCTCTCATTGAAAAAGGTTCCTCGGTCTTGGAAATTGGTTGCGGAGGGGGGCGATTATCTTCCGAAATACAGCAGTTAGGATATAAAGTAATCAGTACAGACTACGAACCCTCTGCTGTGCAATATACACAATACAAAGGAATAATGAATTCCTTCATCAGTAATTGCGGTGAAGGGATTCCCATTAGCAATGAAAGTATAGACCTTGTAGTCATGACAGATGTGCTGGAACATATCCAGAATCACACATTAACCATCAATGAATGCAATCGCATCCTGAAAAAAGGTGGGTATATTCTGATTACGGTCCCTGCTCATCCCTGTCTTTTCTCTTCCTGGGACCGCTGGAACCGACACTTCCGCCGATATACAAAAAAGCAATTAAAACACCTTGCAGAAATCTCTCATCTAAAAATAAGAAAATTAACATTTTGGAATATTCCGGGGCTTCCGTTTGCTATACTCCGTAAAATAAAAGATTTTTTCAATCCGCTACAAGAATACGAAGGGTTCCCCCCTGTCCCCTTTTTTATCGAGATACCCTTAAAAAAAATTGTCTCGGCCGAAAACAAATGGGTTCACAGATTTTCCCTGCCCTTAGGCTTATCCCTTATTTGTATCTTTGAGAAAACAGAGTAAGACAGGTATGACAGAACAGCCAATAAAAAATATCTGCCCCCACTTTGGAATATGTGGCGGATGTGAATATCAAAACATTCCCTATGAAAAACAATTAGAAGAAAAAGGCAACCGACTATCGGCTCTGTTCAAAGACCTTATCCAATCTACTATCATTGTGCAACCTTCACCGGAAATATGGCATTACCGAAACAAAATAGACCCAGTTTTTTCTCCGGAATATTTCGAGAAACCACCCCCTACTGATATAGAAAGAGAAACAGTATTAGGTTTTAAAAGATACCGGCGATGGTATGATACCTTCCCATTAGAAGATTGCTTAATAGGACCTCCCGAATTACCCCATTTGATACTTGCCATTACTCAATGGAGAAAAGCAAATAATTACAAGGCATACGACCGAAGAACAGGCAAAGGCATTTTACATGCACTCTTACTACGACAGGGGAAAAGAACAGGCGAAAGAATGATAGGAATTCTAACACGCCAGTTAGATATGAATTGGAATTCCTTAATAGATTTGTTAAAACAACATTTTCCCTGTAAGAGCCTATACGCAGGACTCTATACTCGAACAGCAGAAGTATCACAACCTGATAAATGGCACTTAATAGACGGTTCCTCTCATATTTATGAAAATATTGTATTACCGATAAAACAAAACTCTGTCAACTATATTTTCCAGATTTCCCCATCCAGTTTCTTCCAAGCAAACACTCTATCCGCAGAAAATTTATTCTCTCAGATTTATAACTGGACAAAAGAGATTTCTCCCACCTACATATACGACCTTTACGGAGGAATGGGCCCAATCGCTATTCTCCTATCCAATCTTGCAAAAGAGATTTACTCTGTTGATTGTGTCTTTTCATCTATCGAAGACGGAAAAACAAACACGCATCTAAACAATATTACTAATGTTCACTTTGTCCTGAATACCGTCCGCAAATTCCTATCCGAACAAATAAAAAAAACAACAAAGCCATTATCTAACGATACTCTTGTTATTGTCGACCCTCCACGCGAAGGATTAACCGAAGGAGTAATAAAAAAACTCCTTCAATGGAAACCCCACCATCTCTTTTATATATCCTGCAATCCAAACGCACTTGCCCGTGAGTTACCTATCCTGCTTGAACATTATAACTGCATTAACTTCAAGGCATACGATTTCTTCCCTCATACACAACATGTCGAAACACTATCCTGGCTAATAAAAAAATAATCCTCTTTTATTCCCACTGTAACAAAGTACCACTATCTTTGTAATACCAATTTAGAAGATAAACCAACATATTCGAAAGGAGGTGAAAGGTTATGCTGAACATGCTGTTAGACGCTATTGAAACCCTTGTAAACGCTATTCTCAAAGCGGTACAGGACTTTCTGGGTATTCTCGGTATCAATGTAAATTTAGGACAAATCGATATCGGCAACAAAGAATAGCCCTTAAAGTTGAAAACAAAATTGAAAATCTTTACATTGTTTTAATATAGTAGAAAAACAAACAATGTAGAGTAAATGGAGAAATGCAAGTGCGCACTTTGCAGATCATACCCATAGAATTCATTGAAAATTTAGGCTATTTCCTTTACGCAATCATAAACAAACTCGTTTCAAACCTAAACACAATATACGAAACTTTAGATTGCAGTCTCCGCATCCTACCGTGGGAATAGACTAAACGCACCTTAAATACGCTTCTTTTATTCTCTGGATATAATATCCCGGTTCCTCTTTCCAATATTTCTCTGAAAAAACCTCTACTTCTATAAAACCACGAAAACCCGCCTGTTCAGCCCATGCTCGAATCTGCCGAATATTAATACACCCTTCCCCCATTAATCCTCGATCTGTCAAAATATGTTCCGTTGGCGTTTTCCAATCAGACACATGAAACGCCATTATTTTTCGGCCGGCCCTCATTATCTCTGATTGCAGACATGCTTCCCACCATACATGGTAAACATCCAGAACAATCCCCACCCATTCCGAATGCAAGGCACTTACAACATTATTTGCCTGCTCCATGGTATTTATTGCAGAACGATTATCCGCATACATAGGGTGTAACGGTTCCACACCCAGGCATACCTGCGCAGATTTGGCATGAGGCAAAACCTTTTGTATCCCATCCAAAATATGCTGTCTTGCTTCCTGCAAAGGCAATCGGGGTTCCGCTCCACATACCAAAACAACCAAAGGAGCACCTATTTCGTGTGCTTCATCTATTGCTTTCATTGTCTCAACACAGGCCCTCTCTCTTTCTCCTGCACCGGCACTTGGAAAAAAACCACCTCGACACAAACTCACCACTTTCAAACCACTATCATTCAGAACCTTCCTACTCTCTTTCAAGCCAATATCATGTATATGTTCCCTCCAAACAGTTATCCCCGGTACCCCTTCCTTCTGAAACAATTCTACAATCTGAAAAAGATTCAAAAACTTAAAGCACATTGAATGAATAGCAAGACGACTATAATCTGTTAAACGCTCTACCATTTATATCCTAATTTTCACTGTTCTTATTGTCTTTTGTTTCTCCCAATTTCAAACTATATGATTTCATGTAATCTACAATTTCTGGATAATTCAACGCCTCAGCAAGTTCCTGGGCAGTCCGACCCTTGCTATCTCTGTTTTCTATCGATACTCCTGCTTTCAATAAAGCCTCAACAATATTAATTTGCCGTTCCTGCACTGCTAAATGAAGCGGAGTAAAACCATCAATTCCTAATTCTTTTACCTCAAGGTCAACTCCACTATCAACAAGAACAATCGTCATTTCCAGAGAATGTTTTCGTATCGCCCTATGAATTGGAGCCTTACCAAAATAAAAAATACCTGCAAAATCAGGGTAATGTTCAATAATTTTTTTAAGCCCCTCAACATTATTCTGTTCAATCCGCAACAAATATTCCTCACAAATAACTGCGTAAAGCAACCGCACCACCGCTTGCAGTCCTTCAAATAAACGAATCTGAGACATCGTGGCCCCTGCTACGGGGACTATTTCCTCAAGATGTTTCTTAACCTCTTCCAACGGTGTTTTCCCGGCATTATTACGGACACAAATTTCTGCCCGTTTTGAAAGTATCAACTGCACAAACCGTTCCTGTCCGTTCATGCTTGCATGATGAAGAGGTGTGTTTCCGGATGTATCCGGCAGATTAGGATCCACTCCTTTCAAGATTAAAATCTGAGCAGGACCCCAATGTCCTCTACTGGCACAAAGATGAATCGCACATAAACCGGTGCGAGATGGCTTTTTATAATCTACACCCAAATCAATCAATTCTTTAACAATTAATATATGCCCTCTTTGACATGCAAGATGAAGAGGTGTATAACCATCCTTATTTATCTCATCCATTGGCAACTTCTTCTCAACAAGCCATATCACGGTATCAACAGCACCACTTTGACACGCATAATGCAGGGCTGAATTCCCCTTGCTATCAATTGCAAACAAATCCAATCCAAAACCCTCTAACCAGCGAATCATTTCCGAATTTTCAGAACAAGCACTTACATGAATTAATGTTCGCTGTTCACGGTCCACAATATCTGTCTGGGCTCCCTGTTCAACAAGATACTTCGCAATTGTAAAACTATCCACTTCTACCGCAACAAATAAAGGAGTTTTCCCTGACATATTTGAACTATTTATATCTGCACCCTTTTGAACAAGCAACTCAACAGACTTCTGTTGTCTGGATTCCACTGCAATATGCAGAGAAGTATTTCCAGAACGATCCGTTTCATTTACATTCAACCCTTTACTCAAAAATAATTCCATTAATGAAACCAACCCCAATGACGAGGCCAGATGCAGAACCGTCCGACCATTCTTATCCCGTGCTTGAATATTAGCACCTTTCTCTACAAGCCACCTTGCTAAAACTTCATTCTTTTTTTCTACAACAGCAAATAAAGGGGTATATCGATTACGGTCCGTTATCTCAAGGTCAGCCCCTTGTTCTATTAAGTACTCCGCTATTTCCTCCTGCCCAAGTTCTAACGATATATAAAGGGGGGATTTACCATCTTTATTCCTCAAATTAAGATTAGCACCTCGTTCCACCAAAAGTTTTACAACCTCCTTTTTTCTTTCTTTAATTGCAAGATGAAGAGGCGATTCAGAGTTTTGCACTACATTAACACTATTTACATCAGCACCTAAGTCAACAAGAAATTGAACAATATCCACATCCCCTTTAACAATAGCATATTCTAATGGATAGGTATCCTTCTTAACACTACCCAAACCATTGACACTAACCCCCAAATCCACTAAAAGCCGTATCATCTCCTTATTTTTATGCGATATAGCAACAGATAACGGCTTATCTCCCTCAATAGTAGAAGCATCCAGAGAAGCCCCCCGTTTAAGAAGGTATAGCAAAACATCCTTTTGATTTCCCGCTATCGCATCTATAACAGGTGGAGTCGAATAACGAGTAGGCCCGGCAACAAGCCATTCCGGGTGCTCTTTTAAATATGCATCAATAGTCTCAATATCTCCATAAGCAATCGCATGCGATAAAGAATAATGTGCATCAAAACCTCTCAAAATACGGACTACCTCAAAATTCTTTTTCTTTCCCGCTAAAAGAGAAGGGGCACTGTGAACACTACCATCCGCAACTAACTGTAGATTAGGTATAGCTCCATTCATAATAAGCGTTCGTGCAACCCCTGCTATTCCTGATTCTGCACATATATGTAATGGAGAGTAATTCTCCTTATTCCGCGAATTAGGATTTAATCCAAGATGGATCAAATGTTCTACCATATAGATACTTTGAGCAGATGAAGCCAAATGAAGTGAATTATTCCCCTTTTCATCAGTACAGAACACATCACTACCCCATGAAATCCAAATATCAGACATATAAGGATACCCATATCCAGCACACATTAAATAGTACCTATTTTTTTCTTCAGGAGAAATCATATCTTTATCAGAAGAACAATAAAACAAAGCATAAACATCCCCCGCTTTGAGAAGTTCTTCCATTGTTGAATATCCCCATTTCTGAATTATCGATGTCATAGGATTTTTTTGCACTTCATCCGCATAAACAAAACTTCGGACATTCACAAAAGATTTTATTTGTTCTGAAAAAAGAGCAAAGAAAACAAATAACACAAATGCAAAAACAACAAACAACTTTATAATCATTAACCTACTCATATACTTCCTTTATTTATTTCGTTTTATCATACAAGTAGTAACGGCCTTCGAAGGAATTTCCATATTAAAATATTTCCCTTCACAAAAAATAGAAACCTTTTTTTCTTTATTTTCCGCATTTGCTATAACCAGAACAACATTTCCATCCGGATTTAGAAATGCAACATTGTTAAAATAACGGTCTCCAGGCGTAGAAAAAATACGAAATGCCCCCCGCTTAACAAATTTCATGAATTGTCCATACATATAATAATCAAACCGGTACTCAACCGTATTATCCTCTTTTAATACAATCATAGTAGGACTGGCATGATGAGGGCCACGATTCGGTTTCCTTTGCCAATCCAGACATATTACCCACAAATTATACGATCGCGACCAATTCCGAAATATTTCAATAATCTTTACAGCCCCCCGGGACAAAAAAGTCGAACCTTCTGTAAAATAAATATCTTTGTCAGGAAACTCTTCATGCAACACACTTTGAGCCTCAACCCGACCTTCATATAAATGGAAAGCCGTCCCTTCCACATATTTAGACGCATTCACATCTGTAAAAATGGCACGCGGGAAGTCTAAATAGTTCCAGTTATGGTCCCAGCACCATATCCGGGTTCGAAATCCCGCCTTTTCAAAACAGGGTCCTAAAAAATCACGAATAAAATCCCTCTGTTCCTCTGCAGTCCAAACACAGGTAGGATAGTTTTTATCATTCATTCGTGGTTCATTCTGAACCGTAATAGCATAAATCGGAATCCCTTCCGCCGTATACGATTCTACAAACTTCTTAAGATATTCAGCATAAACAGGATAATACTCCCTTAACAAAACCCCTCCATTCATTGTCTTTGTATCTTTCATCCATCCCGGTGGACTCCAAGACGAAGCAAAAAAAAGCACTTCCGGATTTTTTTTCTGCACCATCTTTATAATCGGTATTACATACGCCCGGTCCTTCTCTATTGAAAATCGCCGGAGTTCTGGATCTATTTCCCCCTCCGCACAGTCATTATAAGAATAATACGGTTCCCCTACAAAATCCGATGTCCCTATACACAAACGCATTAAATTCATACCAATTCCCTTCTCAGGGTCAACAAGTTTCATAATTACTTCTTCCCGTTCCTCTTCCGACAATTTCATTAAATTAGAACAAGTTGCATGTTCCAACGACCCACCCATACCCAGGATGGATTGATACTTCTCCTCAGGTTTTACCTCAATAAAAAAATCTTTCACCTTTCTCGGCTTCTCTGTATAAACAACCTTTTCCGTTAAGGCATACTTGCCATCTTCAGAACTTATCCATACCTGTATCATTTCCTTTTCCGCTGTATATGCATGAACACATAACGGTAAGATAAAAATAATAACTATTGAATTTTTATTCATGGATTTTCCTTTTTACCAATATAAAATCATATACTTTTGATATATAATTTAAATAACTTTTACATTAAAATTATGAGGTCAAACAAAGAAATTATATACAATTACCATGAACAAACAAAACATAGACCCCATCGCTACGCACGTTCATTAGGTTATTTAGACTGGGACAATGAACCCAACCCCTTCCGAAAATTTACAGGAACAGAACAGACACGGTTTCCCTTTCCTTCCTCCAATTTATCGCCACCTTTTCATGAAGTACTTTTCCAGCCGGAGCATATCATTCCTCATCCTATTCATTTAGAAACCCTATCACAACTTTTCCTTTACTCACTTGGAATATCCGCATGGAAAGAGTATCAAGGGGCTCGCTGGGCGGTAAGGTGTAATCCCTCAAGTGGAAATCTACATCCAACAGAGGGATACCTTATTACTCCCCCTCAATTATTGGAAAACAATCATGCAATTCTTTTCCACTACGACCCTGAAGAACACCTCTTAGAAAAAAGAGCTATAATGACCTCAAAAAACTGGAATAAACAGGGACTCCAATCCTATGCCCAATACCCCCACTTTTTTATAGCACTCACCTCAATTATCTGGAGAGAAGCATGGAAATATGGTGAGCGGGCCTTTCGATATTGTCTATTGGATACAGGTCATGCCATTGCAAGCCTTGTCTTCTCCTCTGCATCCCTTGGATGGGATATTCGATGCGTAAAAATTACCCTCCCCCATTTAACCCTATCACTTGGACTTAACCGTTCTGAGTATGACCATGTAGAAAAAGAATTTCCACAAATCCTTCTCATGGTTTCCCCTCACAACAAAAAAATAAAACAATTCCCCTCATATGAAATAAAAGAGCCTATTACATTTGATGAGTGGTATGGTACCCCAGAAAAAATAAGCCCCAATACAATAGACTGGAATGCTATAAACGAAGTATCCTCTGCCCTTATAAACAGTTCCGAAAGATTATTCTCACAAAAACTGGACTTAGACAGTATCTCAAAAAACAAACTAACAAATCCCTCAAACTTATCAGACCTTCCCCCTTCGCCACCTGCTTTTACACTATTCCAACAGAGAAGAAGTGCCCACGCATTTGATATAGACACTTCCTTAAAAAAGGACCCTTTCTTTAACTTACTAAAGGGAACCCATTTCTTATCAATAAATTTCCTGAAAAACATCATTCCCTCCGCACCTCATACATCTTTACTTTTATTTCTTCATCATGTAGAAAATCTAAAACCGGGGATTTACACATACATTCAAAATCAAAAACACATCCAAAAGTTGGTTCCATCATTTTTTGAAAAACTCAACAAAATCGAAACTCCAGATAACCTCCCCTTTTTTCTATGTCTTGATGGAAACATGCGAAAAATAACAAAATACTTATGTTGTGATCAAGAAATAGCCCACGATGGAGTCCTATGTGCCTGCATATTCACAGATTTAAAAGAAGAATTGCAATCCAATAGTGATTTCTCTTACATTACCCTCCATTGGGAAGCAGGGTTTATTGGACAACTCCTCTACCTCGAAGCAGAAATTTACAATCTCAGAGGAACAGGGATTGGTTGTTTCTTTGATGACGAAATTATAACAATTGCTAAACAAAAAAATATCTATCAAACTCCAATAAACCCTCTATATTACTTCACGATTGGTAAACCAATAATTGACAAACGACTAAAAACACATCCTCCATATAACCTCAAGCAATAACACTATTTAGAAGAATTCCCTTTTTTGCAACCATGTCCAAACTCCTTGTGTCTAATAATCAAGAACCTGCCCCTCGCCGGATGTTTACCAATTAGGTTACTTCATCCTTTCTTCCTAATGGAGGGACTATAAAAGATTACCTTACAAGTATTATCAATGGATAACCTTTATAATTAAAAGGAGATTGATAATTTCAAGGTTATACAACTAAAAATACCACAAATTCCAACATTAGGAGTTTAACAATGAAACAAATCCTAACCAAAAAAATTTTTTCTATCACTTTAATATTACTCCTCCTTCTGATCTTTTCTTCTTATTACTTAGTTGGATGTTTTTTCCATTCTACCCATGTATATTTAACATGGCAGGGAGACCCTCATACTACCATGACAATTAATGTCCAGTCCCTCGGTAAAGATTACCCTGTTGAAGTCCTTTACGGCACCAAAAGTTGTGAAAAAAATCCACAATCATATCCCCATAAAATAAAAGGAACATCAAGAACAATACCCGAGGTAAAACCCAAAAGAGATGTTCATACATTTGAACTCACCAACTTGAGTGCAGGCACATTGTACTTTTTCACTCTGAAAACAAATAAAGGAAAATATTCTCAGGAATATAAATTCCGCACAATACCTGACGATGGTTCTACACTACGTTTTGTTATAGGGGGAGATATGGGAATACAACCTTCTGCGCCCCGATTACTCTCATACGCAGGTAAAAAAAATCCCCAATTTTTAGTCATCGGTGGAGACATCGCCTATGCAAATGGCGACCCCAAAAACGACTGGATATGGGATATCTGGTTCAACAACTGGGAAAAGCACATGATAACGGATGAAGGTTGCCTTATCCCCATTATCGCAGGAATCGGAAACCACGAAGTTAACAAAAAAGATGCATCTTTTCCAAAGGAAGAACGTTCCCCCTTCTATCTTGGATATTTTGCTCAGGGCGGAAATACTTTCTTTTCGAAAATTTTCCGTCCTTATCTTTCTCTTATCATTTTGGACTCCAGTCATATCATCCCTGTATCCGAACAGGTAGAATGGTTAAAATCCACATTAGATTCTTCACAAAATCTACCCTATATTATCCCTGTATATCATGTCCCTCTGTATCCCAGCCATCGTTCTTTTGAAGGAGGAGTATCGGTCGAAGAAAGAAAACTCTGGCTTCCTCTCTTTGATGAATATAAAGTAAATGTATGCTTTGAAAATCACGACCACACATTCAAAAGAACAAAACCTCTACGCAATGGACAAGTAGTCGAAAATGGAACGATATATTTAGGTGACGGTTGTTTCGGAGTAAATCCCCGAACAATTGAAAACTTTTCTTTAGGCTACCTTGAAAAAGCCGATAGCAAGCGACACTTCTGGTATATCGAGATAAATTCCAACGAACTCAAGGCACAGGCAATCGATGACAACGGAACCCTTTTTGATGAAGTAACCATCCTTCCAAGAAAAACAAACAAATAAAACAAACAGAACCTCATTCAGGTAAAGGTTTCCCCTTCGTTTCAGGTGCGAGGGTAAGCACACCTAACCCAATTATGAACACAACAGAAATCATTACCCCCGCATACCGCAAACCAAATCGCTGTGCAAGATTTGCAAAAATATACGGTCCAAAAGCAGAAATATATCGTGCTACATTGTAACAAAAACCCACACCTGTAGCCCTCAAACGAGTAGGATATAACTCCGGGAAATATACCGCATAGCCGGAGAAAATAGCCAATAGCATAAATCCCATTGAGAAAAACAAAATAACCGCAACAGGAAAAGAATTTGTAATAAGAAAAGTTGTAGGAATCACTATCAAACAGCCTAAAAGAGCCAAAGCAAAAGCAAACTTACGCCCTGAACGCTTCGCAACAACCCCATAACATAAAGCACCCAAAAAGCAACCAAAATTTTGTGCCATTACAGCCAGACTAACTTTAATCTCCGTAGATTTCTTTAATTCTACAAGATTTTTAGGATTCAAAATTTCCCGGAGGAGTTCCGCAGACCAGACACTAATTCCCCAAAAACCAATCACTCCCACTGCAGCTAACGTAATACCCACAATTGTATTTCTTCTCCACCTTGGGTCTCCAAATAATTCTTTAATAGAGCCCAACCCTTCTACACCTTGTTTTGCCCGTTCCCTTGCATCATGCCATGCTTGAGGTTCTTTGATATATAGCAAAATGAAAAAAACTAAAAACCCGGGCAAAATACCCACTGCAAACACATAACGCCAGACAAGGTCTACAGAAGAAACCATACTTGTCAGTGTTAGATTAATTACACCGGACAAAATATTACCAATAGCAGACATGGATTGCATAAGTGCTAACGCAGTTGGTCTTGCATGGTCAGGGAAAGTTTCAGCAATCAATGCCGCACCTGCTGCAAATTCACCTCCAATCCCCAATCCTGTCAGAAATCGTAAAACAGCAAATTGATACCAATTTTGAGATAAACCACTCAATCCCGTAAAACCTGCATACATTAAAATCGTTATTACCATCGTTTTCGTCCGCCCCAATCGGTCCCCAACCATCCCGAAGAATAAACCTCCGGTGGCCCACCCCAACATCATACACATAGTGGCTATTCCGATATACCCATTCAAATCACTTTCTGGGATACCGGGCAACAAAGTCCGCATTGCCGGTTGTTTTGCAAATACAAATAACCATTGGACCATCGTATCAAACATCCAGCCCATAATTGCAATACATAAAACCAGATAGTGATAACCAGTTAAACCTTCTGTCCATCTTTTCTGTTCTAAGGGCTCTTGTTTACTCATGCATAACTTTCCTTATTATCAAAGGTAAAAAAACAAATCATGAACCTGTATACTTCATAAATTCTTCTATATATATATGCTTATCAAAATAAAAACGAATAATATCAGTTAGCAGTCTATTGTTTAGGCCTGCACTCCTCCAGACATCTTCTCTTAATGGGTGTAATTCCTGTTCATAAGCAGAAAGACCTGATGCCCGAACAATATAGTCCGCTATACACAAAGAAGCACTCATCAATCGTTGTTGTTCATTCTCAACATCCCATGGTTCATGATGGTATTTAACAGCAACACACAAATCCTCCGACAACTTCCACTCCTCCCCTATACGACCACCTACTTGTGCATGGTCAACTCCAATTATCTGTTGTTCTATAGCGACCCAGGAACCATACCCTCCTTCCTTCGCACAATGACAAACACCCGCCCAATGCTTGGGTAAAAATTCCATTAAAAGCATCTTCCCTATATCATGCACCAAACCGAAAACAAATCCTGTATCTCCCTCCGATAACACCTCCTTTAAAGGACCTATCGATGAAACCGCATCCATTGCAACTCCAACAGCAACACTATGTCTCACTAAATCTTGTGCCATTGGCCCTATTTGTGAAAAAACCGTAGCCGTTATAACCAGATTCCGAATCACCTTTGTTCCCAACAACACAATCGCATGCTCTATGGAAGTTACTTTCTGCCCTAATCCATAATATGCAGAATTGACCAACCTCAATAACTTAAATGAAATAGAAGGGTCTAAAGAAATCGCATGCGACAAATCTGAAAGTTTCGTATTGGGATTCCCAATAAGCATAAGAATATTTTGAACAGATGCTGGAAGACTGGGAAGTGTAACCGTTTCGGATAACAAACTTTCTATCGTATATTTTGTCAGGTCTTTCATGATAACAAAACAATTCATTATGTACTGTAATTTTCTTATTTTATCTCAAGAGGAACAATACAGTGCTCCCCAAATACCCGTTCCTGAACACAAAGAATGTCTATTAGGTCCTCAGGAGTTAAAAAGCCTAACAACTTTTCAACAGGAACTATTTCTCGTTTTCCACCTTCTTTCTGAAAAACAACAACCGCGTGCTGTTCTTTACCATATTTCCCTATGAGAACAACAACACCGCTTCGTCCATCATTAAGCTGGACCTTCCGTAAAATTGCAGAACCCTGCCTTTTCCAGTTCATTCGTTAGAATAAAAATTCCGGTTCTAAAACAGGTTGAAAATTCACTTCTTTATCAGTTACAGGAAAAGTAACGGCCTCAAATACCCCTGTTCCTGTCCTCATAACAGCACGAGCAGTTCCTAAAACAGGTACAACACCAAATAAATAACCAAAAGGTTTCCCTTCTTTCAATTTTCTATCAAAAGTCAACGGGATTTCCGCCCAACCAAACATAATATTGGACAAACCTCTACCCAATTTCGTTAGCGACTTTTCAAATCGCGTCGGTTTCGGGAGATCTTCATCCGGATTATATTCCTGAGCAAATACAAGCAAAGGTTGAACACATAAAGAAAACAAAAGCATTAACAACATTACTTTCTTATACATATACCTATCTCCATTAAATCTTATTTCCTTATTTAATTATATAACATTTAGTTTATCAAATTTTATCAAATTTGTCAAGAAATATTTCAACTTTTTAAGTACTCTTTTTATTTCTCGAGATTCCTGTCCATAAACCTAAAAGGATAAAACTCATAGACAATACAAACAGATTTCCCAACAATTGTTTAACACCCATCCATCCATTCTTCCTTTCACACCCACATGGAAACGGGAAAGGCTTTTCTCCTTCCGTCTCTCCTTCACCTTCTATTATTCCTTCCTGAGAACCAGCAGGCACATACTCCACATCTAAGGAAACCTTCTCATTTGCTACTATTCGAACTTGAACTGTTGCGGGCTTTGTCCAATTTGGAATTTCCTTAAACTCCACAGAATATAATCCAATGTCCTTTGTAATAATAATCCCACTTGCACGATACACCGTTTCCCCCTCTATCCTCCACATAGCACCTGCCTTTACAGCCTCTTTCGGAAAAATATTTACGACTAATTTTCCCTGCTCCCGAGAATAGGTTCCCGAAACCAAATTCATAACATCCTCTTGTAAATCGACTACTACCTTTTCAGGAACATTCCACCCTGGTACCTTTTTAAATTCAATTTCATACTCATCAACGGGTATATCCGTCTCTTCTTCCCCATCATTCAGCCATGTTTCCTGTCCTACCCTACGCCATTGAGCACCTTCATTTACAACTTCAGCAGGACTAATTGAAACTTTTAATGACCCCTTCAACCTTTCATAAATCCCTGCATACTCCGTTGTTCCACCCTGCGAAAGTGTTACCTGTGTATTAACAGGCGTTTTCCACCCCTTAATTCCTCCCTTAAATTCAATCGTATAAATTCCCTGCGATAAAACCAGCATTTTACCTGATGGGTACCACTCTTCCCCTAAACCAAGAAGCCTCCATGAAGCTCCTAAATTATTTATCTCCTGTGGATGTAATGTTACAATCAAAACAGCGTTATTTGTTTGTGCATTACTATCAAAAACGATACAAAATACACTACACAGAAAAACTATAAATAAGCTTCCTCTCATAAAAATATTAACTCCTTAAAGTTCTTTGAAAACAACACATAAAGTTTATTCAAAAAAACCATTCTGTTTCAATTAATTTTCTATTTATTCAACAAAATATTACACATTGTAAAGATTTTACCATAATTTCTTCATCAAATTAACTATTTACAAAATCTCCATCGCTTTTATTATAATACATCAAAAAGGACACACTAATGAATATAAATCTCACACAAGAAGAAAAATACTTAAACCATTTTGATATATCCATTCGCAAAAAAACACTTCATTCTCTCTTAAAAACACAACCAAAAACTCTCCCTTCCAATACACCTACACAACTTTTTAACCTTCATTGTCATAGTTTCTTCTCTTTCAATGCTTATGGCCTTTCTCCTACCGCATTAGTCTGGAAAGCATTACAGAACCATTTTTATGCTTTAGGCTTAATCGATTTTGATGTATTAGACGGCGTCGATGAATTTTTATACTCTTGCGATCTGTGCCAAATAAAAGGTTGCGCAGGATTTGAAACTCGGGTTTTTGTCCCACAATTTGCAAAACATGAAATCAATTCTCCAGGGGAACCCGGAATATGTTATCACATCGGCATGGGCTTCACTTCCCAAAAAGTAAAAAACGCTCATGTCCTGAAGAAACTAAAAAGAATCGCTCAGAACCGCATTCAAACTACAATAGAAAAAGTAAATAATTATCTATCACCCCTTTCCATCCATTATGAAGCAGAAGTACTTCCTCTTACACCCACAGCAAACCCGACAGAGCGACATTTATGCACAGCCTATTATGAAAAAAGCAAACTACAATTTTCTAACAAAACAGAACTCATTCATTTTTGGTCCGAAAAACTTAAAATTCCAACCACCGATATTGAAAATTCAATAACAAATCCCGTCGAGTTTCAAAACCTTTTAAGAGCCAAACTCATGAAATTAGGAGGCCCCGGCTATGTCCCTGCAAAACCAGAAAATTTCCCTACCCTGATAGAGGTAAACGAATTTATTCTTTCCAACGGTGCTATCCCAACCTTTGCATGGCTCGACGGGACAAGTTCCGGAGAACAAAACCTCGAAGAATTAATAAATACAATGCTTACTTCAGGTGTATATGCCGTGAATATCATTCCCGACCGAAATTGGAATATAAAAAACCCAGAACAAAAAAAAATCAAACTAAAAAACTTAGATAATTTTATATCCCTCGCCCATGAACTATACCTGCCTATATTTATCGGAACAGAGTTAAATGCTCCCGGACAAAAATTTGTGGACAATCTGGACACACCCGAACTCCAACCCTACTATCAATTATTCATTGATGGCATTCATATTGCTTACGCCCATACAGTCCTTGAAAAGGTATCGGGGATGGGATTTACAAGTTCATGGGCTCGGAACTATTTTTCAAATAACAAGGAACGATATGAATTTTTTAAAGAAATTGGGAAACGATTAGTCCCTGTTTTATAATTAATATACTAAACCTTATTACTTCTAATCAGGATAAAAATTATGAACTCAGATGCACAGTTTCAACCCATAAAACAGAAAAAAATTCGCAAAAGAAGTATACTCCCCTGGCTTATCGGAATTCTATTTTGGGGCATTTTCTTTCTTTGGTACCAATACACTCCAAATCAGAATACTATCGAATTTTTTTATTCATGCGGCTTGTATCGAGCAAACACCCTTATATTTTCATTATTACAACAAACAACAACCCACTCTTTTGCTCTTTGGTTTGTCCCCTTATCTATCTTTTTATTTATTCTTTTAGGTATTTTAAACTGGATTTACATTCGTAAAAAACAAAAAAAATCCCATTTCTGGGGAATATTCTGGTTCATAAAATGGACTTTTATATTAAGCGGATTCTTGCTTGTAGCATATTTATTCCTATGGGGAGCAGGGTATCAACGCAAACCTATTGAAGCAAAATTAAAACTTGAAATAGCAAAACCTGAGGAAAACGAAATACGACAAATTATAGAACAACTACTTTTCATCATCAACGAAAACAATCTGCCCCGCGAACAAAGAAATACAGAACAAAGCATCCAACAAATTTCCAAATCAATGCAAAAAATCGTCTCCGAATGGGATGATGTCCCCATATACCTACCTTCCAGAGTACGCCGAACCCCTCCCGGTCTCTTCCTTTTTAACAGTACATCCGGTATGTGCTTCCCCTTCACATTAGAACCTCATGTAGATGGGGCACTCCCCCCTCACGCTTTTGTTTCTACTTCTGCTCATGAGTTGGCACATATTGCCGGAATCTGCGGTGAAGCAGAAGCAAGCTTTGTCGGTTATGTAAGCGCATTAAATACAGACGACCCCTTTGCCCGATATGCAATAGCACTGGATATTTATGGACGACTCGCATCATTTCTTCCCGGTGAAGAACGAAAAAAAGCAATAGAACAACTTCCACCCGAGGCTCAACAAGATTTAAAAGAAGAACGAGAGATTCTAAACAAATACCGCGTTAAATGGTTTTCAGAATTATCATGGAAAGCCTACGATAAATACCTGAAAACACAGGGCATCAAAGAAGGAGTTCGAGATTACGGAAGAGCCACAAACCTATTAATAGCAGGCGTTCGAAAAGGACTGATACCATTATTAAAAAACCAACAAGACTCCCCAACCGTGATAAACAAGCCAGCACTCCCTCAAGAAGAAAGTATTGAACAATTACAAGAATCCACTGAGAATATAGATACAGAAAATCCCGACATCTAATCTCTGCTACTTATGTCTTTCAGTAATCCTTCATTTCCATATAACTACCTCTCTTTATTTTACCTTCAAATTCCTATATAATATTCACAAACTCCAATGAACTTAAGAGGGAAGAATATGTCAATAAACCTTGCTGTCCTACTATCCGGTAGCGGTTCAACTTTACAAAATCTAATTGACCGCATCAAAGATGGAACATTAGACGCTGAAATTAAAATCGTTATCTCCTCCAAAACAAAGGCCTACGGCTTACAACGAGCGCAACAACATAACATCCCTACCGCAGTGATTCGCCCTAAGGATTATGACAATTTCCATTCATTCAATAAATCCCTCTGGGACACAATTCGTCAATACCCCATTGACCTTGTTGTTTTAGCAGGTTATCTTTCACTAATTCAGGTGCCCGCTGATTTCAACCATCGAATTATGAATGTCCATCCCGCCCTCATCCCCTCTTTTTGCGGAAAGGGCATGTATGGGCATCATGTACATGAGGCTGTAATACAGGCAGGTGTAAAAATAACAGGTTGTACAGTACACTTTGTTGACGAACATTACGACCATGGACCAATTATCCTTCAAGAAGCCCTCCCTGTCCTCGACAATGATACCCCTGAAACACTAGCTGAACGCGTTCAAGCAAAAGAACGAGAACTCTATCCGAAAGCAATTCAATTATTTGCTGAAAACCGCCTGAAAGTTGAAGGGAACAAAGTCCGAATTATCAATAAAAGTTGTGACTAAAAGGACAAAAACATGAACGAAAAAATCCCGTTATGCCTGAAAAATGGAAAACTGAATACCGAATCCATTCACTGGGACTCACATCCCTTCGTTCATGCAGAATTATATAAACACTGGGGACGAAAAAAACAATGGATGTATTGGGCTGTACTCTCGCCTAAAGGAGTTTTTGCTACCGTTATAGCAAATGTAGATTATATGAAAATAGGCTCCATTTATTTCGCAAAATTCAATCCCTCTCATTCTATAGAAAAAACCAAAATTAAATTGACAAGAAAAAATCTTCTCATCCCTCACTTCCCTTACGAAAACGCATATTATAAACATCCCGCATTAAACTTAGAGTACCAAATACAGAATAATAAAACCCTATTAAATGCACAAACAACTATTAACGGTAAACCTTTCTACGCACAAATAGAAATACATCGAGATATTTCATTCCCAACCCTAAATGTCGTTATTCCCTGGTCATCAACAAGATTCCAATACACATCCAAACAACTCCCCTTCCCCTCAAAAGGAAAAATCCTATACGGAGATGAAACATTCGAATTTAATGAAAAGGATACTTTTGCTTGCCTTGATTATGGGTCGGGGAAATGGAAATACAAAACAGACTGGAATTGGTGTGCAGGATACGGAAATGACATCCATAGCCGTAAAATTGCAATTAATTTAGGAGGATTATGGACAGATGAAACCGGGCAAAACGAAAACGGATTATGGATTGAAAATCAATTCTATAAAATACACGAAGAAGTAAAATTCTACTGGGAAAAATCAAATCCATTAAATACATGGAACATTAAAACAAAAAATTCCAATAATTTAGATTTAACTTTCAAGCCATTCCATATTCGTCCTGATTCAACCAATCTCCTCATATTAAAGTCAAATGTAGTACAATGCTTCGGCTACTTCTATGGAAAAATTAAGATAGAAGACAAGGATATACAATTAAATTCACTCTTAGGTTGGGCGGAAGAGCATCACGCACTGTGGTAAATTTTTGTCAACAAAATCCAACTATATCAATAATTTATTATTATACACATCTCTCTATTGATTTTTATATAAAAATATAAATATAATATGAAAGGAATAAAAATACCTCGATTTGGCTTTATTATATATTAATTATTTCATTTAAATTCATAAGGACTTATAATATGATGCGATGGGAAAAGAAAAAAATTGACGAAGGTAAATCAACCATAACAAGATTCACGAAAATAGAAGGTTCAACTCTCCAATCTCCAAAACAATCAACAACGGAATCAACAATTTACGACCGTTCAAAGATTCATTCACTTAAAGAATTACTTCAGCAAATAGGAAAGATTTCAAAAGAAACATTAAACGAAGCACTAATCGAATCACAAAAAACAGGAAAATTCATAGGTGAAATACTCGAAGAAAAGGGACTTATAAGTAATGATACCATCCTTTCCTTATTAATCAAACAATGCAAAACTCCATTAGTCAGTTTATTAAGCTATTCAATAGATAGAGAAGTAATAAAATTAATCCCTACCGAAATATGCGAAAAATACAAAATCCTCCCAATCGATAAAATGGGAAATACTATAACCATTGCTATGGTTAATCCAATGGACACAGAGGCTATCGAAGCAACAAAAAAGTACTGTCCCAATAACCAAATCAGATACATATTATGCTCTTACAAAGAGTTTGACCGTGTAAAAAAACGATACTTACTCCCCACAGAAAAAGAAAGATACCCTGAAAGAAACATCCCAAAAACTGTATCAGAAACCTCCACCGAACCAACCGTGATACAACACCAAAACTCTGCAGACGTGGTAACCACAGAACCCATTCCTGAAGCCATTGCCATCGAGGGCGATTTCCTTGACCCTGAAATAGAAGAAAAACTCCAAAAGGAAAACGCTCTCATTCATACAGTTTTTACCGAACCTATCTCTACAGATACAACATTAAAAATGTTAAACAATAAAAAAGACGAATTAACCATTCACGACCTTGCAACATCTATGATAAGCAGTCTTCAAGGGTCTTATGAATTACTTATCCGTAAAATAAAACTTTTCCATGGCCTGACCACTGAAGAAATTGCAAATATATTTGCACATTGCAAGCAGATACATCTTGAAGAAGGAGAAATCCTATTCAAAAAGGGTGACATAGGTAAGAGTTTATATGTACTCATAAGTGGTGAGATAGAAATTTTCGATGACGAAAAACATATATCTTTCCTCTCTCCCGGTGAAATGTTAGGTGAAATGGCAGTTATAACACAAAATAAACGAAGTGCAAGTGCACGAGCAGTAGAAGAAGCAATCCTTTTAGATCTAGATCTAAATACCATCTACCGTTTTATCCCTTCAATCGTTGCTATCAAACTACTCACCAACATCATATTCACCCTCAGTGAACGATTAACAATCATTACATCAAAAATCCAGAAATCATCATAAAAAAACTACGACCCATTCCTTCATTCTTAACAACCCATCTTGTATTCTATTTTTTATTTATATAGAATATACACTCAATCCCTAAAAAAAGAAGGAATCATATGAAAGCAGAACAAAACAATGAAAAAATCCTTTTAACTACCTGGTATCTTGAAATATTCAATACTCCCGACTTTCCTCCAAAAACTATATCAATAAAAAATTTCCATATTGAAAAAATAGAAAAACCACCCATCCATTTTTACCGATACCTTTACGACACTATCGGTTCCCCATGGACATGGTGGGAACGAAAATTACAGCCCGACGAACAACTAATTAAAGACATACACAAACCCAAAGTAGAACTCCATGTCCCATTCATACAATTCTTGCCTATGGGGATGGTCGAATTGGACTTCCGCAATTTTCCCGAAGTTCAACTCGCCTACTTTGGAATTTTCCCCGAGTTCTATAACCAAAAAATTGGAGGCTACCTGCTCGACTGGAGCATCCGCTATGTATTTTCAAAAAAAGCCAAAAGATATTGGCTTCATACTTGTTCATTAGACAGCCCAAACGCTCTCCCCGCATACCAAAAAGCAGGTTTCAAACTATACAAAACAATAGAAGAATATACAGAACACCCAGAAATCCAGATACAAAAAATATATAAAAATAAAAACATTTAATAACTATTTCTCTAACCATCCATTCTATAACCAAAAAATTTTCCTACCCCAAAATTGGTTCTTTTCTTTTGTGTAATCTTATTAAAAATATGTTATATATATTAAAAAAATATAATTTATTATGATGTAATTGAATCAAAAAATTCTTTTTGTCCTTTTTTTGTATTCCTACCATAACAAGGCTTGTGGCAGTAATTCAAGGGAGGATAAAAATCTAAAAAACTGTATTTCCGTAAACCTACAGAAGGAGTATCATTATGAACCACACAATCACTTATTCAAAATTTCACTACAGTGTGTTTATTAACTCCTCTTCAATATTCCTATTTTTAATATTCATAATGTTTAATACAAATACTCACGGGATAATACAAATAAATACAATCGAAGATTTTCAGAAGATAGGCAATGACCCGGGATATCCGTTGAATGGGGAATATGAGTTAACAGGAGATATAGATGCGAGTGATACGGTGAACTGGAATGATGGGGCAGGTTTTATGCCAATAGGCACAGAAAGTAATCCATTTACAGGCAAGTTATACGGAAACGGGTATACAATCAGCAACTTATATATAAATCTTCCAGATGAAGACCACATCGGAATATTTGCTTATACACAGACCTCTGTCCTTATCCAAAATCTGGCATTTGCAAATGCCTCTATTATAGGAAAAACTTATGTTGGGGTCTTATCAGGTTATAACAAAGGAAATTTATCAAATATACATGTAAATGGAACTATTATCGGTAGAATGAATGTAGGTCTTCTTACAGGTCTAAATTCAGGACAGATTACACTATGTTCTTCAACAGGCTATGTAAAAGGAAATATGTGTGTCGGAGGTTTAATAGGTCTTCACTACAATAATGTGAGCAGGTGCTATTCGTCCGGTTTTGTATACGGTGAACTCTTTTCAGGAGGTCTCATTGGTATGGTTCAAGCCGTACTCATCGAAAATTGCTATTCAACAAGTTCGATTGTAGGTTCAAGTTATATAGGTGGACTTATTGGCTATCTTTCCTTAGCAACCATTACAAATTGTTATTCTGCAGGGGCGGTTACCTTTTTAGGGAATAATGCCGGCGGACTTATCGGCTATAAAACGAGTTATTCAATTACTATCAATAACTCTTTTTGGGATATAGAAACCTCCGGATTGACTCATTCCGACGGCGGCGTAGGCAAAAACACTGCGCAAATGCAACAGCAACTTACTTACACCGGTTGGAATTTTGTTGAAACCTGGTCTATTGAAGAAGGCACCCGTTACCCTTACCTAAATGCCTTAGGACCTACACAACATCCAATAATCCCTGAAATAGAAATATCAACACTGGAAGAATTGAATAAAATCGGTAGAGACATAAATTATCCTCCCTACGCATGGTACACCTTAACTGCAAATATTGACGGTAGTGAAACCATAAACTGGAATAACGGCAAAGGCTTTTCGCCTATACCTCCATTGATGGGTAAATTCAATGGCAACAACTACACCTTATCAAACTTTTACATGAGCGACCTATATAAGTATTCATATGGTTTATTCATATGCATAACTAAGGGAGCAGAGGTTCATAATCTGTCCTTAGAAAATATATGGATACTCGGCAGGGAAAAGGTAGGTGGACTGGCAAGCTCAAATTATGGAGTTATTGATAATTGTTCCATTTTCGGCGCTATATACGGGCAAAAAGATAAAATAGGTGGTTTAGTTGGGATGAACTATGGCATTATTTCGCAATCTTATTCCAAAGGATACCTATTTGGTTCTTCTTCAGTTGGGGGACTTGTCGGTAAAAACATAGGGGATATTATAACTTCCTATTCCTCTTGCACCGTTTTTGGATATTTAGATACAGGCGGTCTCACCGGTATTAATGAAGGCACAATTTCAAAAAGTTATGCTACTGGAGACATCACAAATACAAATGATAGCGTAGGAGGATTATCAGCAATAAACAGGGGCACTATACTTCAGAGCTATTCCACAGGACAAATTACCGGGGTCAATAATGCAGGCGGTTTTGTGGCAAACAACAGTGGCCTAATTACGGATAGCTACTGGGATAAAGAAAGTTCCGGACAGGAAACATCATCCGGGGGTGAAGGCAAAACCACAGCAGAAATGAAACAACAAACAACATATACAAACTGGGATTTCCTTACAGACTGGGAAATTGAAAACGGAATTACCTATCCCTACCTTACTTCTGTAGGTCCCACTCAAGATACACCTCCTTTAACGAATGAAATAGAATTAAACACCCCTGAAGATATTCAAAAAATAGGTCGTGACTGGGATTATCCATGGTTTGCATCTTATTCCCTATCAAATGACATAGATTTCGATTTATCTTCCAAAAAAACAAACTCTATTTTTGAACCCATTTCTTTATTTGCAGGAACATTGAATGGCAATAACCACACAATAAAAAACATCCATATATACACCAATAACCCTGAAATTACAGAAATTGGATTCTTTTCTACATTAGGTCATAAAGGAGAAGTCCTAAATTTAATATTTGAAAACATATGGGTA
>CAKZKR010000018.1 GCA_937124615.1 uncultured bacterium | reverse complement strand
ACATAAGGTATCGGTCTCAATAGATTTGCTATCATATTGAATGACATTGCAACAATAGATGTAGTTAAACCAAGAGCCAGCAAACGACAATATGACATTGTATCTCCGATAAAAGCTGTAATACCGTAACTACCAACAATTCCATAAAGACTGATTACTCCCGTTACAAATCGTGCAACAGGATTTTTCTGGTCTCGCCCTTGAGTTAATACCAGTCCCAAAGCACCTGTACCAAAAAGGACAATACCTACCCAGTTTAACCACGAAGGAGGTGTTATAAACATACTACTTACAATAATAATAAAACCCGGAAGGGCTATATGCCACATTAATCCATCCATCACGGCCCCTGCTTTATCTCCCCTCTTTATCATTCCATACATTTTTAATCCTATCCCAAAGAATTGATTTAATATACCGATCACCAAAGCAACCAGAAGCAATATAACGGGCTGGTCCATTGGATTCAATACCGTTGTTCGCTCCATGATACGTTGTAATATGTTATTCTCTCCCAAATACTCAGGTTTATATAAATCACCAAACAACGAACCTAATAAGAAACCACATATAATCGTAGGAATTGAAGCAAAAAATAATAATTTTGCGAAATTATATATACCCTCATAGGGTCGTGTTCGCTTCATTAAATAAAGGCTTGCAATTAAAAGAATTAAACCGTATGCAACATCACCAAAGCATATTCCAAAAAATAATAAGAAACTCCAAATTAAGGCCGGAGAAGGGTCAAAGAAATCATAAGGAGGAAGACCATACATATTAATTAGCATTTGAATAGGTTTTACTAATGGAGGTAATGTTATACTTATTGGTACATCTTCTCCTGGTGCGGGGTCTTCTATAAGAATGGACACTTCTGGCATTTCATTTTTTATTACTTTTTGCAACTTTGATAAATCCGCTTCTTTAACATATCCTGAAAGGACTTGTATCCATTTTCCTTCTAACACCTTTGATTTATTTAAAACCATCCTTTTCCTATTTTCCCAATACGCCTTTAAAACTTCTGCTGTTCTTCGATGAACAGAAAGTTTATGGGCTTTATTCGCAATTTCTTGTGCTTGAACTCTCAATGCAGATAAATCAGCCTTCAATTCTCTAATATGGTCACGAACAGTCCCATTAATTTCGGGCAGAATAATTTCTTCAAACCCA
Organism: uncultured bacterium; assembly: GCA_937124615.1. GTDB lineage: Bacteria > Hydrogenedentota > Hydrogenedentia > Hydrogenedentales > Hydrogenedentaceae > Hydrogenedens. The sequence goes on along the minus strand of CAKZKR010000018.1, from coordinate 11,600 downwards.
TATTCTCTTAGTTTTTTCTGTATTTCAGATAAATCGTCTGGTAAACAACTGATTAAAATACGAATGTTATCTTTGGGTCCATACTGCGGTAATTCACCAACAACTTCTGTTTTCCTGTAATACTTTCCGGGATAAATTATCTCTACTGCTGTTTTCTTCTTAAAATTACTATCTTTGATTAATGACTGATATGAGGCGTTTACTATCCTTCCAAAAAGCAATCTTGTTTTTTTGGGTTTTCGAAATTCATGTATAGCAAACGGTAAATCTTCAAATGGTTCTAATTCTGTTATTTGATTTTCAATAGCCGAAATAGCACGCTCCACTTTTCTATATTCGGTATCTAATAACTGTGCTTCCTGATAAACCTCTTCCAAATTAAATTTATGAATTGCATTTTCCAGTTCCTCTTTTGTAATCAGTAAAGGAACAGGTGCCAAACCCTGAATAAAACCTTTAACGACAGGCGAAAAAATATCTAACAGAGACAGTATCGTTTGAATTTTTTGAAGATTGCTATCAATTACATCCGTTATTATACCTGGCCTTTTTAATACATCTTTTAATTCGGGATAAGAACTTAAAACATCAGCAACTTCACAAACCCCTAATCCATGTAATGTTTTCAAAAGCCGTTGAGAAGCCTGCACAGGACTTAATAATGTTATCTTCTTCATGCGGTCTATAGCCATAGCCCGTTCACTTTCTTTAGAATTCTTTTAATCGGCTTATAACGAACTGAACTTGTTCGTCTATTTTTGATTGCGGAATATCTTTTACTTTTTTTATTTGTTCTTCACCCTGCATTTTCAACTTTTCTTCTTCTTGCTTTTCTTTTTGTTCTGCCTGTTCGCGATAAACTTTTATTTTTGTTTCAGTATCTTGTTCTATATTTAAAAAAATCTGTTTGATTTCTTCATCTACTTCCTCAAAAATCTTTTTCGCTTGTTGTTTTGCTTCTTCTAAAATTTTTTCTGCCTTTTCCTCTAATTCGATAACCTGTTTTATTAATGTAGACATAACTCTTACCTTCTTTTAAATGACTCTTTTTATATATAACAAAATCAATATATGAAAATCAAATCACAATTATACTTATCGTTAGGTATAATGCTGTTTGTCAATTTTTAATAAAAATTCATATAATATTATTTAAATAAATTCAATAGGGGAATAATTTATATGCGTTCTTTATTTCTAATTCTTTTTTGTCTCTCTTTTCCCACATTCGCCGAATTACCTCCGGGGACTATTATCACACATTCTTGTGCGAATACTGGAATATATATAGGCTCGCCGGGTATTGTTATTTTACGAGATGGAGTCTATTTGGCCAAACATGATGAATTTGGTCCTATGTCCACAGAGCATTCATTAGCAGTTACTCATGTATACCGTTCCGAGGACAGCGGTATCTCGTGGAAACGGATAGCGACTATGAAAGGCATGTTTTGGGCAAGTATTTTTATACACAACAATGATATTTATATGATTGGCACAGACCGACACCATGGGAATATTGTAATTAGAAAATCAACCGATGAAGGCTGGTCATGGACAGAACCCATAAGCAAAAAGTCAGGGATTATAGATATGGGTCAATACCATACGGCACCAGTCCCTGTCATCGAATTTAAAGATAGAATCTGGAGGGCCTTTGAGGATGCTATGGGTAGTGACAAATGGGGTGACCGTTATAGAGCATTTGTCATAAGTGCCCCTATTGATTCAAATTTATTAGACTCATCCAGTTGGACCTTTAGTAATTGTATACCGAAATCAAAAGATTGGTTGAATGGAAAGTTTTACGGGTGGTTAGAAGGAAATATTATTCCGACTAAAGACGGAAAACTCGTCAATATGCTTCGGGTGGATACACGAATGGGTGGAAAATCGGCTATTATTTCTGTAAGTGAAGATGGAAAGAAAATTTCTTTTGATCCTGAAACAGACTTCATAGACTTTAATGGAGGAACTACAAAATTCACAATACGATATGATGAACAAACACAAAAGTATTGGACGCTTTGTAATTGGCCTTTGCCGGAACAAATTAAGGAAAGACATCCTGCACGAATCCGAAATATGCTTGTTCTTGCTTCCAGCCCTGATTTGAAGGAGTGGAAACTTTGTAAAACAGTTTTACAACATCCTGACATGGATAAACACGGTTTCCAATATGCTGATTGGATTTTTGAAAGTGAAGATATTATCGCTGTGGTTCGCACTGCTTATGACGATGAATTTGGAGGGGCTAACAACTTTCATGATGCGAATTATTTAACTTTTCATCGAATTGAAAATTTTAGAAATATTTGTGAATAAGTACAAAAAAGCAGATAATTTTTAAACTTATTATTTACATAAGTACACAAAGTATGATAAAGAAAAAAATATTGTTTTTATGTACCGGTAATTCATGTAGAAGTCAGATGGCAGAAGGTTGGACCCGGCACCTGTGGAAGGATACTCTTGACCCTTATTCTGCAGGAATTGAAAAACACACTTTAAATCCTTATGCTGTAAAAGTCATGGCAGAAGTAGGGATTGACATATCCAGCTATTATCCAAAAACTATTAATGAATTACCTATTCATAATTTTGACCTTGTTATAACTGTTTGTGATAATGTTCGCAAACAATGTCCTCACCCCCCAAACCATACAAAACTGATTCATGTAGGATTTGATGACCCACCTCAACTCGCTCAATTTGCAAAAACAGAAGAAGAGATACTTAACATTTATCGCCGTATCCGTGATGAGATAAAAAGATTTATAGAGATAATTGATACCTACTTATAGTCTGTTTGAAACACAAGGACAGGTAGTCTTCTACAGGCTTAGTATCTCTTTTATTTTTTTTGATAATATCTGAATCGAAAAGGGCTTTTTCACCAAATATATTTCTAATGCTATTTGAGAAGATATATTGGGGTTTAATTCCTCGGCATAACCTGACATAAAAAGAGTTTTTACAGAAGGTATAATTTTTTCAATTTCTTTAGCAAGGTCTATCCCATTCATTTTAGGTAAAATAATATCAGATATTAGTAGTTTTATCTTGTTCTTGTTTTCTTCAGCTAACTTTAATGCTTCAATAGGGTCATCAGTAATAATAGGACTAAAACCTAATCGTGAAATAATCTGATTTAATATTTCCAAGACACTCCTTTCGTCATCGACGACAAGAATAACACCTCTATTTTCCGATGACTCAAAATTCTCTATTGCAACGGAATTATTTTGATATGTACTTTCTTGATTTATATTATCAGTCCCATATTTTTTGTATCTTGGGAAATAAACAGAAAAAGAACTACCTTTTCCTAATTCACTATCAACTGTTATAAATCCATTGTTCTGTTTGACTGTTCCATATACAGTTGACAAACCTAATCCTGTCCCTTCACCCATTTTTTTTGTAGTAAAAAAAGGGTCGAAAATTTTAGGTAGCACTTCAGGATCAATCCCAGTTCCGGTATCTGAAACCCGTAGCACAACATAGTCTCCGGGGAATGAATCCGGATATATTTTTGTAAAGTTTTCATCTATTCTTTTATTTGTTAACTCGATAGTAATTTTCCCTTCGTTCGTTATTGCATCACGTGCATTAACACAAAGATTAAGTAGTATCATATCCAAATGTGCAGGGTCTAAATATACATCCCATAAACCTTCTTCAGAATGTAACTCAAGTTGTACCCTCTCTGTAAGAACCCTTTTCAACAATTTCATATACTCAGAAATTTCTTTATTTAGTTTTAAAACTTGTGGTTTCGTATCTTGCTTCCTTGCAAAAGCAAGTATCTTTTTTGTTATATCTGAAGCACGCTCCACCGCTTTACGGACTTCTTCAAGATTTTCTTTAATAGATTCTCCCGTTTCCAGTTTAAGTATTGATAACTCAATATTTCCCATAATCACGCTTAACATATTATTAAAATCATGCGCAATACCGCCTGCTAATCTACCAATAGATTCCAACTTTTGTGATTGAACCAATTGTTTCTGCAAATCTTCTCTTATTTTTTCTGCATTCTTGCGTTCAGTTATTTCTGACAGAATATGAACAAATCCTACCAATTGGTTATTATCTCCAAAAACGGGGTCAACAATAACCTCAAACCATCGATCATCTCTACAAAATTCCAGGGTCTCCCGTTTTCTCGTTTTCAATAATCTTAAAACAGGACAAAAAGAAGGGGCTTCTCTTGTTCCATGAACAACTTCCCAGCATTTCTTTCCAAGAACCTCATCTGGAGTTAGTTTCAATAACTTCAGAATAGCACTATTTGTTCTTGTGATTTCAAAATTTTCATTTAAAAACCAAATAACACTATTAATATTATCGTAGGCAAGTTGCCACTCTCTATTTAATCTTTTTATTTCTTCTTCAAAGGTTTTCTTCTCTGTAATATCTGTAAATACACATGCAAAACGGTTCTTTCCTGTTTTAAATGCATGAACAAGATAATGTCGGTTTAATGACTGTGAAAATATTTCAAATGTGATAGGATTTCCTGTAACTACAACCTGTGCGTAAGTTAAAATCCAATAAGACTCGACACCGGGTAAAACCTCCTTTACAGTCCTCCCAATAATATCTACTGCTCGCAATCCCGTCATTTTGTAAAAGGCACTATTAGCGGAAAGAAATTTATAGTCTATGGGTGTACCTTGTTCATCAAAAATAAACTCATGCTCTGCAAATGCCTCCTGCATGGATTCAAAAAGATTTTTATAATTTTGCTGAAGTTTCCGGAAATCCGTTACATCTCTAATCGTTCCAAAGATTCCTGTAATTTCTCCTTCCGCGTTTTTCAGAGGAGCGGTATAAACAGAAAAAACTCTGTCTTTCCCCTGGATATCTAGTGATAAATCGGGATGTATATATACATCCCCACTAAGCGCCTTCTCACAAATAGGAACGAAAGTCTTATACGATTGTTCATTAAATAAATCTCTATCATCAATATCCAAAAATTCCCTCTGATTTTTACCAAAGAAATTTGCATACGCTTTGTTAACACGAACATATCTTAACTGTTTATCTTTTATGAATATCCCAGAAGGTAATGAATCAAGGATAGATACCCATTTTAATTCTTCTGCAAGATTTTCTTTTACTTTTTGTTCTAAAGTCTCTTTTGTTTTAATTAGTGCTTTTTCAAGTCTAATTTTTTCAAATAGGTTATGAATATGTTCCGAAGATAAAGGTTCTTTTATGATTGCAGAAACACCCTTTTTAAACCAATATAGAAAGTCCTTATTCTTTTCCTCTTTAGATGAAAGGATGGCAACAATAACTGTATCATTATTCTTTTCTTTTATTTTTTTCATGAGCGGTGTAGGGTCTTCATGTAGTCTATGAGAAACAACTACCAAATCATATTGATCTTCAGAAAATAACTTTATTGCTTCTTTAATGTTTTCTACATGCTTTATTTGAAAATTATCAACAGGCAGCACAAAACAGCATTGTTCAATACATTGACTACATGGGGATACCCACAAAACAAATGTAATATCCTCTTTCTTTCTCCCTTCTAATGTTTTAAAAATTGTATCTTCAAGTTTCTTATAATCAATAGGCATCTCAATAAAATTATCTGCTCCTGCATCTTGAACCGTTTTCTTTATTCCCTCACCCAAAAATACAGAAGATACAACCAATATAGGGACATCCTTCATGTAATACAACACATCAGAACGCAAATACCGGCAAAGGTCCCACCCACTTATTTCAGGCATGAAAATATCTGTAATTACAAGATCAGGAGGAGAATTAGGTTCGATACTCCTCAATGCCTGAACGGGTGATTGAAAAGCAGAAACAATGAAACCCATTTTCTTTAGAAGACCTTCCAAAAGTTTTAACTGGGTCAGGTCATCATCAATAAGAAGGGTCCTTTTACCCACAAACAGGGGTTGGCACTTACTCATTCTCTATTCTCCATAGAAAATTACTTTATTCCGGCCCTTTTCCTTTGCGGTATACAATGCACTATCTACTCTTTTGATTATATCGTCTACATTTGTTTTCTCTTTGATTATTATACCACCGATACTTACTGTAATATTCATTTTTCCAGCGCAAGTTTCTAATTCCGTATTTTGCACCATTCTATTTAATCTTTCGAGAGCACTCCGGGCATACGATTCCGTTATATTCGGTATAAGAATTAGAAACTCTTCACCGCCCAATCTACCCAATTTATCATAGGGTCTTAATTGAGAACAAATTATTTGAACAAAACCTTTTAATACATCATCCCCTGTCTGATGACCATAGTTATCATTGATTTTTTTAAAGTGGTCCAAATCACACATAGCCACACATAACTGTTCTCCTGTTCGTTGAGAACGCTCTAACTCTTCTCTTAACCGTTCTAAAATGCCGCGTCGATTCAGACAACCTGTGAGTGGGTCATGAATAGCCTCGTATTCAAGCGCCCTTTGTGTGTCCAGCAAATCTCTTTGTAAAGTTGCAGTTCTTAGTCCTACACGAATTCGTGCCCAGAGTTCATCCGCATCAAAAGGCTTTCGTATATAATCATCAGCCCCTGTTTCTAAACCCTCAATTAAGTTTTCTTTCTCAGTTTTGGTCGTCAGCATGATAATATAAGTTGGGATTTCCCCCTTATTTTTTCTCAAGGCTTTAACGACATCAATACCATCCATTTCAGGCATAACCCAGTCTAAAATTGCAAGAAGAGGTGGGGATTCATTTGATAAAATTTCCAAGGCACTTTTCCCATTATCTACTGCGATGGGTTCATATCCCCATTTTTTTATAGCAGAGGTAAGCATAAGGCGGGAAACCAAATCATCCTCTGCTACTAATATTTTTATCTTATTATTTTCCTCACCCATAAAACACTTCCTGTATTTTCTTTTTAAGTTCATCAAATTTTATTTCTATTTGCTGTATCAATTTTTCTGCTTCTTGGAGATTTCCCTCTTTACATAATTTTTCAACCTGAAAAGCTACTTCACGCAATTGTTCTGCACCAACATTTGCAGAAGCACCTTTAATTGAATGAGCCTGCCGTTCCGCTTCTGAAACTCGACTTTCAGACATATAATCTTTTAATATTTTTATTTGTTTAGGAATATCCTCCAAAAAACTATCCAGCACCGTTCTTGCTAATTCTTTATCATCCATCACTCTTTTCATGAAGGATTTATAATCAAAAGTCGGTAGGATATCAGAAGAAACGGAAGTGGGATGTTCCACATCCGGAGAAGTTTTCTTTGAGATAGTAACTGATTCCTTTTCTATCTGAATTTTTTCCGGCAGCCATTTTTCTAAAACCTCAATTAACCTTTCTAAGACAATCGGTTTCGCTATATAGTCGTTCATTCCTGCTTCAAGGCAATTCGTCCTGTCCCCTTCAAGGGCATGAGCCGTCATTGCAACAATAGGGATCTCAGGATTTTTCACCTTAAAAGATTTATCTCTTATTAAACGAGTGGCCTCATATCCATTTATTTCAGGCATCTGTACATCCATAAATACGAGGTCGTAATCATTTTTTTCGAGCAATTCAAGTGCTTCTTTCCCGTTGTTGGCAATATCAGGTGTAATTCCAAATTTTCCTAACATTCCCGAGGCAACTTGCTGATTCACCAAATTATCTTCTACAAGCAATATTTTCGCTTTGAATTTTTTCCTTTGCTTTTGTATATCTCGTATGGAATGTCGTGTAATTATAGAGGGAGTAAAAAATGGAGATTCTTTCCCTGCAATCTTTTCCTTTGACATACTTAACAATGTGGTTAAAATATCAAATAATTCCGTATGTCGTATAGGTTTCGTCAAATAGGCAGAAAAACCAATTTCTCTATATTTCTTTACATCCCCCCTTATCCCTATTGATGTCAACATTACCAAAATCGTATCTGCCAAATTTTTATCTTGGGCTATAATTTTCCCGAGTGTTTCTCCATCCATTTCAGGCATTTGCATATCTATAATACAAAGTTTAATGGGGTCATTTTCTTTTTTCGCTTTTTTCAATAGATTCAATGCAGTAAAGGCATCCGATGCTTCTTCAGGTCTTGATCTCCAAGACTTTAGTCGCACTCTTAATATTTCCCGATTACTTGCATTATCGTCCACAATTAAAATCCGAACATTTTGTAAGTCTTCTGGAAATACAAATACTTTGGGTTGAACATCTTTTTGTTTTTTAATTCTTATGGTAAACCAAAATGTAGACCCTTTACCGTATTCACTTTCTACACCTATACTCCCTCCCATCATTTCTGCCAATTCTTTTGAAATAGCAAGTCCTAATCCTGTTCCACCAAATCTTCTTGTCATTGATGCATCTACTTGTGTAAATTTTTGGAAAAGTTTGTCTATTCTGTCCGGAGGAATCCCAATTCCCGTATCTTTTACAACAAATTTCAACAGGACATCTTCCTCAGTTTCTTCCTCACAACTGAGATGGATATTTATTTCACCCTTATGTGTAAATTTAATGGCATTACCAACAAGATTGGTTAATATCTGACGAATTCGTCCCGGATCTCCCATAACTAAACTGGGCACATTGTCATCTGTAGCAATAATCAGTTCTAAATTTTTTTCCGTTGCTTTAACAGCCATAACATTTGAAAAATCTTCCAACATACTTATCAAATCAAAATCAATTTCTTCCAAGTCTAATTTTCGGGCCTCTATTTTTGAAAAATCTAAAATATCATTGATTATAGCAAGCAAACTTTCTCCACTGGATTGTACAACCTCTGCATAATGTCGCTGTTGAGGCTCTAATTCTGTATCCAGTAAGAGACTTATCATCCCGATAATTGCATTCATTGGTGTCCTAATTTCATGACTCATGTTTGCCAAAAATTCACTTTTTGCCATATTAGCTAATTCTGCTTTCACGGCTAACTCCTGTGCCTTTTGGATCGCCATAAGTAACTGCCGATTGGTCTCTCGCAATTCATTCTCAATTTGCTTTTCCTTACTTATATCTATAAAGCAATCCAAAATCTTCATTTTTCCACTTATATTAATCATTTTCACAGATTTCAAAATAGGTTTTTCTTTTCCATCAGCAGTCAGCATAATCTTTTCTTGATTTACAATTTCTTCTTCTGGACTATGTATTGGACACTTCCCTACATCCGCGGGGCATAAAAATTTATGACAGACATTGCCAATGATTCTTTCCTTTTCAGCCCCAAACATTTTTGCCCCCGCATCATTAATATATTCAATAATATGAGTTTCATTGTCAATTAAAACAACACCTGCCTGAACACTTTCCATAAGTGTCCGCTGAAATAATTCACTTTCCATTAATTTTTTCTTTTGTCTATACTCCTCCGTTACATCATGGAACACAAATACAGCCCCCAAAATATTCCTATTTTCATCAAAAATAGGGGTACAACTATCCGCAATGTTATATTCCTTGCCATCATTAGAAACCAATAATGTGTTGTTTCCTATATCTATCTGTTCACCGGTCTTTAATGTATAATAAATAGGATTTTCTATTTTTTGCCCGGTAGCAACATCTTTTAACTTTATAACCTCATCTACATGCTTCCCAATTTCCTCATCTCTACTGCAACCTAATAAAAGTTGTGTGGAACGATTCATTTCCACAATTTTCCCCGATTTATCTACACTGATTACCGCATCACCAATTGAGTATAAAGTAGATTTAATTAGCTCACGGCTCCTATAAAGTTCACTTGTTCGTTGCTGAATAAGGTTTTGCAGGGTCTGATTATAGTTAGAAATAATTCCTATGGTAATAGTTAAAGCAACGGTAACGATAAACCCCAAAATAAAGGCGGGGTTCCTATCATCCAATGGGGCAATAAATAAACTCTCTCCAGCACGAAGTATAATTCCGTACAAATTCTGAAATATAAATAAGGTTGAAAAAACAGCATGGGGGTTATAGACATCTATTTCCCTTAGAACTTCCGAATTTTTCTCTGACTGTTTGTCAGAATATATCCTTTCAATATTATCCTTATCTAAGATTTGGAAAAAATCAATATCTAAAACTTTCCCTGCTTTTGTATATTCTCTTCCTGCCGTTGCATAACCGAAAAACTCGTCTAAATTCATCAAAACGCATATTAGTCCCCGTAATCGATTATCTTTATATACAGGTTGAAAGACAAAAGTTGTGTTGAAAGTTACAGGTAAAAACGACTGAATTTCCCCAGCAGAAATTGATGCTGGTCTTTTTGATACCAATGCATTATGAATTACCGGCTGTAATTCTTTTTCAGAGTACACATCATAACCAAGTATTTGCTTATACATATTCTTTGAAGAATACAAAACCGGCAAATAAAAATCCCGCTCCTTGACCTGAGTTATGTTTCGGTGAAAATCATACTCCCAAACCTTAAAACTAGGAAAATATTCTGTTTCAACCTTTCTTACAAAATCTTCCATTTCTTCTCGGGAAATTATGGGTATCCATAGACATGTAAGATATGTCGTTATATCCTCTCTAAAAGAGTTAGTGAAATTTAAAAACTCTTCATAAGAGACCTCTTCACTATTTCTAAAAAATGAGACAATGGAAGGAACTACAATATCTCGAATGTCTTCAGCACTTTCGCGTATAAAACCAATTTTAAACCTCGATACTTCGTTTAAAGCAATCCAACGTTGTTTTTTGTCCCTTGTATCAACAAACCAGGTCGTTGCAAGTGTAAAAATAAAGGCAATCAAAAAGGTCATCACCGCTTCGGTATATTTTAGTCCTTTTGTTACCCCTTTCTTTGATTCCCTTCTGCAAAAAGCGATACCCGATAACAAAATAACTACAACGATAGCAAAAGTAAACAAGAATATCGGATAAACTTTACTCCAAACATTACTTGCCCAGTCCTTTGCATCTATATCAAGTCCTAATACTGCAACAACTTTGTCATGTAACAAATCCTTTATTGGAACAAGTGCACTAACCCAGATACCCCATTCATCCGGAAGCGGACCTTCAGTAAACGGAACTCCCGAATCAAAGCATTCAACAAGTTCTCGAGATGCATCTTCATATAAATCTCCTGGTTGTGAAGGGGGCGCTTCTTCTGTATCTTCTTGTGTATCTATATAAAAGAAAATCTGTTTGTCTCCTGTCCGTCCCATTATATAAAGATATTTACAATGGGGAACAACTGAGCGAATGATACGGAGTTGTGATAATAAAGATTTATAAACAAGACTTTCCAAGTCCTTCTCTGAACCCTCCAAGTCTCTTATTGCTTTGGGGTCAATATTATCCCCTATATTTATTGCCATGGATAAAAAAATTTCCCGAAACCAATTGTCGTAAAATCTATAAGTGTGGAAACTCCAAATACTACCACATAAAATTACAAAAGATATAGCGGTTAAAACATACCACCGAAACAACCACCTAATGTAACTTCTCATTTTATATTTCTCCATATCCTTAATTTTTCATACCGAACAAAAACCTCAATAACCTACTTTTCCTAATAATAATATGATATAAAATAAAAGTTATAAAAAAAGATAGAATAATCATTAGAAAAAGAGTAATCCAAATATTTAGATCTAAGGGAATAATGGAATATGCTATAGTA
>CAKZKR010000017.1 GCA_937124615.1 uncultured bacterium | reverse complement strand
CTTTAAAAAATTCTCCATTCCATATTTTTTCTATTGAATATTCTTGTACGGATGGATTTCTATCCGTCCAGAACATACAACAGGGACTTGCCTTTCCATCTGCAGAAATAGTTAGAGATAGAAAAGGCTCAAAACAATAAGTTCCCAAAAAACTACTTGCCGAAAGGTTGTCCTTTGATATATTTTTTTGACCTAAATCAAATTGCTTAGTCTTTGATTTTTCAAAACTCTCCTGGACTGAATTAAAGGTATGGTAAAGTCCCAAAGACTCTGCTTTTACCAGGGCCTTCGCAAGAGCCTCTTTACATTTTTCAATATCACTATCTTCTAAAACAAACTGTTCGGCCTGCTTATTAAAAGGTTGGACCAATGTGGCGTGAATCCCTCCACAACCTGATTCAAATGCTAATTGAACCATGTCTTCCATATAGGAATAATTTGTATTGGTAATTGTAAAATTAATCCCTAAATCTGGAATCAAGTTTTTATTTTCGTCCTTTATCCGATTCTGACTAACATACATCAAATTTTGAATGGCCCTATTAAAATTCCCTTTTCCACGAATGGAATCATTTACTTCGGGGTTCGGACCATCCAAACTAAATATAATCTGGTCCCAGCACAATTCAATTAATCTATCCATCTGCTCTTTTCTAAATAAAGTTCCGTTTGTATGCAATACACAAAACATGTTATTCCCCTTAGCCAATTCTGCTAACCTCATTACCAGATCCCCACGAACCATAGGTTCTCCACCACCAACAATATAAAAATGTTTGGCTCCCATTAAAATAGCATCTTTCAATAACTGTGTCCACATGTCATCCGAAAGTTCTTTTCCTATTGATTTAAAATCATCCTCCCATTGCCAGCATGTTAAACATCGTTGATTACACCGGTTCGTCAGAAAAAACACTATTTCATAAAGTGGAAGAGAACCTTCCACACAATACCAAACTAAATTTGAGCATTCTCTTTCGTATGACATATCTAACCTTTATATATAAACCACACCTTTCAATTTATATTACACTCTTACTCAATGTTATACTTTAATATATTTCTATCACAATTTTCAGAACGAAATCACAGGTTATTTATGTCGAATACCTTTTACAATCTCGAACAAATCACTATTTGCATAACTTCATGCTGTAATTTGCAATGTCGAATGTGTCCAGTTATCACTCGGGACAAAAAAAGTCTATCACGGGAACAAACTCTACATATTGCCGATTTTGCGGTCCGAAAAAAGGTAAAACGCATTGTTATCGGTGGAGGAGAACCCACCCTTCTTCCCTATCTAAAGGAATTAATTGAACTCCTTTCAAAAAACTCCATAGAAATCTGGATTTTAACAAATGCCACCCGCATATCAGATGATGATATTCGTTATTACGCGGAACATCCGAATGTGATTATGAATATTTCTATTGATGGTATAGGCAAAGTTCATGATTATATTAGAGGCGAAGGAAATTTTGATAAAACAAACAAAGTGTTCTTGTCGTTAATTGAGAAAGGAGCTAAAGTTGCGGTAAACACAGTCATCCAAAAAAGCAACTATAATTGTTCTATTGATACCTACGAATATTTCAAACAGTTTCCCCTTGTCTGGCATGGGTTTTCTTTCGCAGAAACCTACCACCAAAAAGAACTGGTCCCTCCCGAAAATATGGAAGAAGCTATATCTCAATTATATAAAATTTTGGAAACAGACCAGAATGAAAACAAACATGTATCCTTATCCCGTGAGATGATAAGAGGGTTGGAATTAAGTTTTCGATACCCCAATTTTATCATGCACCCTGGTGAAAATTGTCCAATTCCTCAAACTCACCTCGGTATTGATGAGGAAGGATGGGTTTTACCTTGCTGGCATTATCCGGCATGGATAAAAAATGAAAATAGAAATATCAACAACAGAACATTAGATGAAATAATAGAAGACCCTGCGATAAAAAAGGAAGTTTCCTACGCAATCAGCAAAGAAGGCTGTAAAGGTTGTAGTACTGTTTGTTATTTCTGGAATGAAAAATTTAGAGAAAAAGCAATGTTTCCACAAGGCAAATGGAAATGGCAACGCCAATGGATGTTAACAAAAACAAATATACAGAATCACCTCCCCTTTTTATATAATTTAGTAAAAAAGACAAAATCTATTTTTTTGGTTAAACAGAAATAATAAAATGGAAAACATTCAACAAGAAACAAGAAAAATATTTCCGCCTACTCGTGGTTTTATATTTCATACTAATCTATCAGGTGAGACGATTCCGTTAGACGATTTAAAAAAATGGATTAGAGTTCAACATGACCTTTTCAATGTTGAAAAAATAGATTTTTACTCCAATATAGATGATGATTTTAAAACTCTATATAACCTTTCCCATTTTATAAAACAGGAAATTCAATGTGAACTATCATGGGGTACTTCCCTAAAAGAACCACCCCAAAATATAGAACAAATAAAAAGACTTGATATTTTAGATATCTTCTTAATTTTTAGTGAACATTCTCAATCTCAAATAGATAACTGGCTCGCAACATGCAAACAATTAAACATCCCATTAAGAATATTTTTACCCTTTTCGTCAATAATAGATACTTACAAAAATGCGAACTCGTTCGTAAAATCATTTCAACTCGCTTCATCAATCATTTTTTTTGAAAAATTCCCCTTTTCCCCCAATTTAACAAACTCAAATTATACATTTAATGAAGTAGTTCAATTCTTAAAACAAACTGTTCAAGAATTGAAAAGTCAAGACATACCTGTTCATATAATAGGTATCCCCTTCTGTTCTATGGAGAATTCATACCACCCCAATATTGTGAATATGGCTCAATTTTATACAGATTCTGAATTTTATTCTCAATCTGCTTTTGAGTTTGCACAAACATTGTGGGACCTAAAGGCATACAAAATCAGAAAAGTATTAGAAATAAAACTGCGCGAAAAAACTTCGTTCCATACTGGAATTGATTTTTTAGTTCTCCCGTGGATACTTAATCATCCCATATTTTATATTCCAATATGGGCACTCCATAAAATCACACGACATTTAAAGTGGAGGAGAAACTATCAAACACTCCCCGAAAATATAAGTCCAGTAGAATTTCAAACAATAGTAGAAAAAAGGAGAAGACAGAAAGAAAAAAAATGGGGTCTATGTACCAACTGTTCCCTGAAATATATATGTGATAAAGGAAATAATCCTTTTTTTACATCTTTATTCCGACCGAATCCCATTTCTGGCAACTTCATAAGAGACCCTCTTATGTTTCGGAAACTTACATTGAGATATTCTCACCGAGGGGACAAAGAAAAACAATCATTGTTTTCCGACTTACAAAGTTTATATGAAGAAGCCATCCATATTACCTATCACGATAAACCATGGAAAGAGGTGGCTCCGGAAGACTATAAAATTGAGAACCGTATGACACATTATATGCCCGGAGGGGTTCGTTGGTTCTCTTTCAACTGCGGAGAATTACAAAGCACTACTCTTTGCAGAACAGATCCACCCCTGACAATCTCAATTACATTTGGCGGAGGTTTTGCAGAACAAATCGGTTTTAGTTTTGGACCCCATATAAAAATAGTCTGTCCTATGATAGCCCAGAGTCATAAACTGACTCTTCACATTAACGAAAAAGGGCGTTATGTTCTTATCAGAGACAACGAATTTATCTATCCTACAGAATTCCTTAATGCCCCATTAGTCCCATCTCGCCTACCCGGAGTATTGGAACCCCGAATTTCTATATGGAATATTGATGGAGAGATTGTTACTCAGGGGATAACATTATGGAAAAGGGAAAAAGAGTTTCAACAGACCCAACCCACAAAACCAAAATTTTCCTTTCTATATGTATGTTCCCGATATTCTAATCGCTTAAGGGCTTCCTTATTAAGTATTGTCTACCAAAACCAATTTGATACCAGTCAAATTGAGATTGTCGTGGCTTATGTCCCCGGATGGGATGCCACAGATGATGTTCTAGACTGTTTTGAGTCTTCTTTTCCAAATATAAAAATTATTCGCTCACCATTTAGTCCAAGTTATTGGAAATCCAAAGGTTTTTTAATTAATGCTTCTCTCCCATTATGCTCTGCAGAGTGGATAATACTGATTGACGCTGATATTATACTTCACCCTGATTTTCTTTCAACAATGGATAAAATTGACCCTGATACCTACTTTGTGGCACCAGACGGAAGAAAAATGTTAACTTCAAAAACTACTTCAAAAATTTTGCTTGGACTCATTCGTCCCTGGGAACAATTCAATTCCTTATTACAAGAACCCGGGGAATGGAGAAGGAGAGAAGCCGATGGAATACCCATCGGATATTGTCAATGTTGCAGAAAAGAAATATTTAAAAAGATTAAATATCCAGAGTTTAATCATTTTGAAGGTGCCGACTGGTTCTTCGGAAGATCTGTATTACAAATGTTTGGCCCGGAACACCGATTACAAGGCATCCCTGTACTTCATCTTGATCATGGCGGTAGTCAGTGGTATGGATCCCAAAAACACCGGTAAAAGACAGCATCGGATTTTTATCTAATGAAAATCTGTTTCATAGACTTACTTTTCAACTGGCCTCCCCGAGGAGGTGCGGATGTAGATGTTTTCAATGTATTAAAGGAACTCACTAAAAACAAGCATGATGTCCTCCTTCTTTCTATCACCACTTCCAATCAAAATAGAGGTGTTTTTCAGCCCGAAGAACTCCCTTTCCCTGCTAAAAAAATAACATTGGATTATTCTTCAAATCAGTTTTTACTTATATTGAAAAATTTCCTTCTTTCTTCTGTATCCACTTTTCAACCTGATTGGATAATTATCGGTGATAGTTTTTTTCTAAAACCTGTTATTACTTTATTTTTTGAGAATGTATCCATTCCCATAATTTGGCGACAATATGCCTATGAACTCCTCTGCCAAAAAGACATTCTAAAATTTTTGCACAACAAACCTTGCCCTCTTGATTACCTTTCTACACATGACACCTGCCGAAAATGTGGGTTATATCACCAGAAAAGGAAAATTTTGAACTATGAAATAAATGCATGGTTGGAAGAATATCTAATTGCAGAGGCATATAAATCAAATTATTATGAAAAACTTATAAACGCTCTAAAAAAAGTCCAGAAAATTATAGTGTTCTCCGATGCAATGGCAAAGGTATGGAAATGTTATCACACACAAATTGTCATCATTCCTGGTGGAGTAGATACCAAAATTTTCCAAACAAAAAAACCGACAAAAAATGCTATAAAAAAAATTTTTATGGCAGGGAGAGTAGAGGATTTTTCAAAGGGTTTTCATACTTTATTTAAGGCCTGTAATAAATTGAGATTAAAAAGAGATGATTTTGAAATGATCTGTACAGGAGGGTGGATACAGGAATTTCCAGACTGGGTAAAGTTTATAGGCTGGCTTGATTATGAAGAATTACCTAATATCTACTCGAATATGGATATATGTATTGTTCCAAGTATTTGGGAAGAACCTTTTGGCTTAGTAGCATTAGAGTCCATGGCTGTAGGAAATCCAGTTATCGCCAGTAATATTGGAGGACTAAAAACAACCATTCTACATGGAGAAACAGGTTTTTTATTTCCACCAGGAGATACGGAAACACTCATGAACTATATAGATATTTTACTGTCAAATGATAACCTCAGAAATGAAATGGGCCACAAATCTCAAAAACATATTCTTGAAAATTATAGTTGGGAACAAATTGTCAAACAATACTATGAAAAGAACCTAATCAAATAAAATATATTATTAAAATATTAAAGGAATGTACTTGCTTAATAGAACAAAAAAAATTATCTTCATCGATTTTAACTTTTCCTGGCCTCCCAACGGTGGCGCTGATATTGATACTTATAATGTTTTAAAAGTTCTACATGAAAAAAAATATAATGTGATATTTTTAGGAATTGCTGAAGAACCCTCTTCAGATAGAGGGAATTTTAACCCTGCACACTTACCTTTTCCATCCTTTCGTATTTCAATACCTTCAAAGTACTGGAATATAAATTATATTTCAAAAAAAATATGTTCTTTCATCAAAGAAAACAACCCTTCCCTTATCTTTTTACAACATGGTTATCACATAAAAATCCCTATAAGTATTCATATAATATCATCATTTTCCAAAATCCCAATTGTTTCTCGAACCTTTGCCCATGAATTATTTTGCTTAAGGAATCCTTTACGATTTAAGGAGGGAAAACATTGTCCAAAAAATGTTTTTGAAACACTCAATTACTGCCGTCAGTGTTCTTTAAAAGGATTAAAAAAAGAATTATTATCGGGAGAATATAGCAGTTGGACAAAAGATTATATTCAAAGTGGGTGTTACCTTCCTATCTTTGAAGATTATTACATCAGCACAATAAAAAAATGGAAGAAAGTGATCGTTTACAATAAGGACCTTCAAAACGAATTGATAAAACATAAAATTGATGCTATTGTAATACCGGGAGGTATAGAAAAAGAGTTTATTTCTGAAGAAACAACAATAGACACAACTCAAAAAAAAGAAAATATTATATTAATGGCTGGACGATGTGACGATTCATCAAAAGGGATGAACATATTGTCCAAAGCGGGAAATATACTCTATCAAAAAAGAAAAGACTTCAAAATATATGCAACTTCGTTTAACCTCAATCTCTACAATAATTGGTTCATACCTTTATGTTGGCTTCCTCGCAGAGAATTGCTTGAGATATACCAAAAATCTGATATTTGCGTTATCCCAAGTATTTGGGCCGAACCTTTTGGGATTACTGCATTAGAAGCCATGGCCATGGGAAAAACTGTTGTTGCAAGTAATACAGGGGGATTAAAGGAAATTATAATAGATAAACAAACGGGTATATTATTTGAGCCGGGGAATTATAATGAACTATCAGAAATACTCAATAATTTGCTCGATAACCCAAAAATTAGGATCACAATAGGAAATAACGCTCGACAATCTGTTTTACAAAATTACACATGGGATAAAATTATTGAAAAGCATTATGAACCCCTTATTGAAAATTTGCTATTAGAGGAGGTTTAACAAATTATGAAAATCGGGTTATTTTACAGTTACGGTCCTCATTTCCTAAAAGCAATCCATTTTCTTTGTGAAAAATATCCCAAAGACCAGATCATTTTATTCATCCCCCAAGAATTCCCTTCTTACTATTTTGAAAAACTTCCCGTATCGCCCGTATTTCTACCATGGGATGGACAACACTTATCAACCTTAAAAGGAATTGGAACTTTTATAAATATTTTAAGAATAATTCGTTCTCAAAAATTAGACCAGTTTGTAATTCTCTTCGAAAGCCCACGACAGATTACATTGAGCACATTATCAGGAGCCCGACATACCTTTGTTTATTCGATACACAAAGAATACAAAAACCTCTCACAAGGTATATTTAAATCACTATCAAAGACTTTTGTAAATCGACTAAAAGGAATTCTCATGTATTCCTATATTTTCTTTCATATACATTTTTCTAAAACACGAAACAAGAGTAATTTTCATCATTAATGAATCTGTAAAGTTTTTTATCAGTTCAGTGTTAATATCCCATTTTTCATAACTAATATATATAAAGTATAATTGAAAAGAAAATAACCAAGTATCTTTTTTAAAAAACTATAAACACCAGGAGGAATGTACTATGTATTTGTCAAGGAAATTTTCTTTTTTTCTATTATTTTTTACTGCAATCATTATGTTTGCTACTTTTGTTGTAGCAGATGAAGATGATGATTTCGTAATGGGTAATTATCAGGGAACTATCTCTGGTAAAAATTGGGATGGAAAAAATCTCCGGGCTCAAGTAGTAGCCCAAGGAGGTGGCAGGTATCGTTGTGTATTATTATACACTCAGGGTTCAGCCCCCGAACAAAGGGTAGAGATAAAAGGGATGAAAGCCCCATCCGGACCTGCTGAAATAATGGAACAAGATAAAGAAAAAGCGAAAAGATTGGCCGAAATAAACTTTGAAGGGGATGCAGATTTCAAAGACAATTTTGGAGGAAAAGGCAAAATAGTAGGGCAAATTAAAAATGAAGTATTCAAAGGTACCATTCAGCAAGGAAAAGAAAAAGCAACTTTTGAACTAAAACGAGTTTTTTTACAACCACCTACATTAGGACAACAGCCTCCAGAAGGGGCTGTTATTCTTATGGATGGGAAAAGCCTTGATAAATGGGACACGAAACCTCATTGGCAAATCGCGGGGGATGGTTCTGCACAAACAGTTGGTAGCAACCTATGCACCAAAGAAGAATACGGAGATGGCTTGTATCATATTGAGTTTATGTGCCCATTCATGCCAAACGAAACGGGACAGGCAAGAGGAAATAGCGGTGTATATGTTTTCGGAAGATATGAAGTGCAAGTATTAGATAGTTTCGGTGATTTGCCAGCAGACAATTTGTGCGGAGGTATCTACAAATCGGCTACGCCTAAAGTTTGTGCATCCCTTCCCCCTCTCCAATGGCAAACTTATGATATAACTTTTACTGGACCCAAATTTGATGAAAATGGCAAAAAAATAAAGAATGCCTTTATCACCGTTCTTCACAACGGAATCGTAATTCACGATAATGTAGAATTAAAAGGACCGACACCCGGTGGTGTTAGCGACCAAGAATCGCCCAAAGGTGTTTTAATGTTTCAGGACCATGGAAATGCTGTTCGATTCAGAAATGTCTGGTTTAAACCAGCCAATTCTTAAAAAAGTCTAAAAATAACAAACACAGTTAAGGGGTACATAAGGAGTGTAATTTTGTTTTCTTTTTCTCTTATAATCCCCACATACAATGAAGAACATGAAATAAAATCCACATTAAAATATGTTCTTGACTACCTTCAGAGACAACCCTATTCATTTGAAATTGTTGTCGTAGATGATGGAAGCACGGATAATACAGTCCAAATTGTCCAAAAATGGTCTGAATTATATAATGGGGTAATCAAAATTATTCCATTTTCACAAAATAGGGGAAAAGGAAGTGTCGTTAAAGATGCCATGTTAAATCATACAAAAGGCAATATACGTTGCTTCTATGATGCCGATGCTTCAACTCCTATTGAAGAAGTTCAAAAACTTATAGATACAATCAATAATGGATATGATATTGCTATTGCCTCACGGGCTCTACCGGAATCTATTATAGAAATACCACAACCCTTTTATCGTCAAACAATGGGGAAAATCTATAACCTGATTCTTCATTTTTTCTTCCTCACGCATTTTAAAGATACACAATGCGGATGTAAATGCTTTAATGAAAAATCGGTAAGCATCGTCTTTCCAAGACAAACATTGAATCGATTCAGTTTTGATGCTGAAATACTTTTCATTGCTGAACAACATAACCTGAAAATAAAAGAGGTTCCAACCCGTTGGAGAAATCGTAAAGAATCTCGTGTGCATCCCATCAAAGACTCTTCCAAAATGTTCTGTGACCTCTTTAAAATTCGTTGGAATGCATTAACAGGCAAGTATAAATAATAAATAAACTACATAAAAATATTAGAGGGACTTCGTAAAGTCCCTCTAATATCTTTTTACTTACAAAAATACAGAAATTCTTTTACGCTTTTGCATCTGTCTTGGAATTATCAGGGGCTTCTGCCGGTATTGGAAGGTTCTTTTCATAATCACGATATTTCGGTGGCAAACCTTCATAAACATCAAATACTAACCAGCGATATTTTCCTTCCAATAATTTATCACCTACCTTGCGATACATGTAATTGTGATTATGCTTGACAGCCTTAAAGTTATTTTCAATTCTCTGACGAGCATTCTTACAGAACAAATCCGCAAGGTCCTGGGGTGTATCATCATTCGGATTCTTATTTAATAGATATTCAGCATAGGACAGACAGCAACCCATTACATATAAATCTACACCAATATCTACATAATTCCCTAAGATCAATTGTTCATATTCTAACTTCGGTCCATACTTCGCCATCGTATGGAAAATTCTACGGGCAAGTTTTTTACATGTCTTCGCTGCATATTTTAAATGGTCTTGATTTGCAGAATTAAGTTTCCTTACATTAAAGTTTGTTGAGGTAGGCAACCATAATTTTGGATACCATTTTACATAGAACTTCAATGCATTCAATATTAACTTAACCTTACTTTGCCCTTTTTGAGGTTTCATGATAGGCATAACCAAACTGAAATGCGTATCCAACGCTTCACGAGCCATGATCAGATGCATAATTTCTGAAGACCCCTCAAAAATTCTTCCAACACGCATATCACGCATTATACGTTCCACAAACACTGGTTTTTCACCTCGGTTATATAATGAATCCGCCATTTCATAACCACGCCCACCCAGAGTTTGCAACAATTCATCCATACCCTGCCAGCCTATTTCTGTGGCGAAATACTTCGCTGCTGCCGCTTCTAAACGAATATCCGCGTTTTTCTTATCTGCGAATGCGCATGTGATAAACACCATCGCTTGAGTAGCAAATGTATTCGCTGTAAAATTAGCAATTTTCTTGGCTATCTCCTGATGCTGTCCGATGGGTCTTCCCCACTGCACACGATTTTTCGCCCACCATTCTGCATCCTCAAGCATTCTTTTTCCCGCACCAACTCCTGCAGAAGGGACACCTAAACGACCTGTGTTTAATGTCGTCAAAGCAATCTTTAATCCCATTCCTGGTTTACCAATAATATTCTCTGCAGGAACCTTCACATTATTAAATCTTAACATACCATTAGAAATACCTTTAAGTCCCATGAATTTACAGCGTGTTACAACTTCCACACCCGGCCAATTTGTTTCAACAATAAACGCAGTAATCTGTGGGATTTCACGACCATTCTTTATTTTTGGCGGAGTTTTGGCCATCACAACAATCACATCGGCGTCAGGACCGTTCGTCGTCCACAATTTAACTCCATTTAACAAATAATAAGAACCATCGGGTGAAGGAGTAGCGGTTGTCTTCATCTGTGCAGGGTCTGAACCTACTTCAGGCTCTGTCAAAGCAAAAGCGGAAATTTCACCTTTTGCAACTCGTGGCAAATATTTTTTCTTTTGTTCTTCTGTCCCGAAGGTTCGCAGGGGCTCGGGAACACCGATACTTTGATGTGCAGATAACCATGTTATCGTACTCTGGCAATAACTACCAATAAATGAAAGTACGCGGGCATAGTTTGTTACAGATAAACCCAATCCACCATATTCGGGCTTTATCTTCATTCCAAACAAACCCATCTCCTTCATCTTATTCAACGCTTCCTGTGGATAGACACCTGTTTTATCAATTTCTATAGGGTCTACATTCTCATCGAGAAACTTCTTGATTTTCTCTAACAATTCATCCCCTATCTTTTTATCCTCTTCGGATTGTGCCGGATAGGGATGTAACAAATCCCAGCGAAAATTCCCACGAAACATTTCTGCAGTGAAACTTGGGAATTGCCATTCTGTTTCACGCGCCTCTTCTGCGAGTTCCATTGCCGCATCTTTTGCTTTTAAATCCTCTTTTGTAGCCATAGTCTTACCCTCATCTTGGTTAAGATTTTCAATTGTTTTATATACTTAATGATAAGTAAATAATAATTTACCACCATTTATACATAATTGTCAAAATAAAAATCAAATAATCTTTGAAATATGTTAAACTCTATCTTCATTTATATCTTAAAATAATATATCCGTTCTCGTCTTCATCGGATTATTTTGACGAATCACCTTTCGCGCCTAAAATAAAATTATAAATAGAAAATTTAAAACTTTCGTATATATAAAGTGATTATAATACACATAACCCTTGAAACATTACAAGATGAATATATGAATAAAAATATGTTAAAATTATATATTATACTTGGACCGGAAATGAAATTTGGTCAAACCCCTTAACAGTATAAACTAAAAATTTAGAAGGAGTTTATTATGAATTACACAAACAAAATTTACAATGTTCTCCCCTTATTTGGATTGATGCTTATATGTTTAATAACTTTACCTACTCTTTACGCAGATGACACTCCACCTGCAGGTAAAATAGAGTTAAAACTTGAACTTCCTGAACCATTCTTTGGTGGAACCCCGATTGATTACTACAGTCCAAATCTGGAAGAAGAAGATTACAAAGACCGTCCACCCTATTATGTCCCGGATGGAGTTGCTTTAATTTCCAAAGACAAACCTGTAACAAGCAGTGTTCCTCCAACTCGTGGACAATTGAAACAAATTACAGATGGCGACAAAGACTATGGCAAGAAAAGTGTTGTTGAACTTCCAGCGGGCTTACAATGGGTCCAGATTGAACTTGATAAAGAATATACCATTTATGCAATCGTCGTTTGGCATTTCCATGAGGGTAAACGGGTATATAAAGATTTCATCGTAACTGTTAGTAATGACTCTGAATTTAAAGATGGTGGAAAACAAGTCTACAATAATGACTATGATAATTCTGCAGGCTTAGGTATCGGGAAAGACAAAGAATTTATTGAAAATAACAAAGGAAGACTTATTGGAGTTGATGAAGGTGTAAAAGGGAAGTACATCCGTTTATACAGCAACGGAAATTCTTACAACGACATGAATCACTATATCGAAGTAGAAGTTTACGGCAAATAATTAAATTTTGGAATAAGTACTATTTTGTATGCCACCTTTAATTCATTAAAGGTGGCATATCCATTTTCTTTTAAAACAGAATTTGTCTTTTAAATTCCATTTGCCCATAATAGAATAAAAACTCTGGCATAATGTTTAAGAACCACTATTTCAAATATTATTTTTCTTTAATCTATCTACTATTTTTATTTATTGTACTTCTATCTCGTTTTTATGGAATTGCCATCCGCCCCATGCATTGCGATGAAGCCAACCAGGCTTACAAAACAGGAATATTACTAGAAAAAGGCGTTTATAAATATGACCCCCATGAACATCACGGACCTCTCCTCTATTATGCAACATTACCCGTCTTTTACCTATGCAAAGTTTACAAATTCCAGGACACCACTGAAGCAATGTACCGGTCTGTTCCAATACTTTTTAGCCTACTTATCTTTTTATCACTTCTTCCTATAAAAAAATACATCGGGTTCCCTGCATTTCTTGTTTCCTCTCTACTCCTTTCCGTATCTCATGCATTCTTCTTTTATAGTCGTTACTATGTACATGAAATCCCTTTTGTCCTATTTTCTTCCCTTTTTATTTTTTTTCTATGGGATTACATACACTACCAAAGAATACTCCCGATAATTCTTGCAGGGGTTGCTCTATCTCTTGCTTTTGTGACAAAAGAAACAAGTATCATTATCCTTTTTTCAACTTTTCTATCTTCGTTAATAGTCTTGGCTTATTTATCAAAGACCTCCCATTATCTCGAAACCACTTTTTTTGTTGAAAACTACTCTTTTTCATGGGTAAAAGGTCTTAAACATATACCCATTTTTCTTATAGTATTTTTTATCCCATGGTTCTTATTTTTCTCTTCATTTTTCACAAATGGAGAAGGTCTATTAGATTTTTTCCGTGCGTATCAAACCTACTTTTTTAGAGCAAGTGGAGAAGGATCTTCCGGTATTCACGATAAACCATGGTGGTATTACTTACAAATCCTAATATATTTCAACAAAACAGTAGGTCCTGTATGGACAGAAGGCTTTACAGTTCTGCTATGCAGTATAGGGATAGTTACTTCGTTTTATTCAGCTATCAAGATATTTAGACAAAAGCGATGTACCTTAAGAGAACAGGAACAATCTGCTCTTTGCATTTTTCTTTTCTTCTCCTTTTTTATAACCTTTACAATACTTTCTCTAATACCCTACAAAACCCCCTGGAACATCCTTTATCCCCTCTTAGGAATGATTCTCTTTGCTGGTATTGGATTCCAGGCACTATGGCAGAAATTCAGCAAAATATGGGCTCGATTCACTCTACTAATCGTTTTATTCATAGGAACATATTATTTGTCTTATCAAACATATCAGGGAAACTTCATTTACTTTGCAGATATTTCTAACCCCTATGTATATGCACATACAAGTACATCTCTTGTAAAAATGATGGACCGCATATATCAACTATCCGACATTCTTACCAAAGAAAACCAGGAACCTGTTGTCCTTGTAATTGACCCAATAAACGATTACTGGCCTATCCCGTGGTACCTACGCAAAATTCAAAAAAAAGGTTTTTGGTCTAAAATACCTCCCACAATAAACGGTGTCCCTTTCCTTATTGTCTCACCAGAATTATCAAAGGAATTTGAAAAGGTACTAACAAATAAGCCTTACATGAAAGAGATATATACAATCCGACCCGGTGTTTTTCGCTATCTTTATATCCAACAATCCCTATGGGACAAATTTATTGAAATACAATCTGTTCAGAAAAAATAAATATTACTAGGAAGCAATCCATTGTCTAAGTGTCATTTTATCAATCTTACCCGTTGCCAACATGGGCAAAACAGGGCGAATGTCAAACCGTCTTGGAATCTTAAAACCGGACAAATGGCGTTTGCAATATTCCCGTAAATCACCTTCATTAATAGTGGTTCCAGGCTTTGGTACAATAAATGCATGCCCAACCTCTCCATATAAACTGTCAGGGACACCAATTACTGCAGACATCAATACAGAAGGATGCATATCCAGCACATCCTCTATCTCTTTTGGAAAAACATTTTCTCCACCTGTTTTATACATTTCTGATTTTCGGCCACACACAAATAAATATCCCTGTTCATTAACCCAACCCAAATCCGATGTGTATAACCACCCATTATTATCCTTAACCAGTGAAGTAGCAATTGGATTATTCAAGTATTCTTTCATCACAACGGGTCCACGAAATGCAATCTCCCCAATTTTACCCAGAGGGACCTCTTTTCGTTCCTCATCAACAATTTTCACCTCATACGGGGGTACAATTCTTCCTGTTGAACTGAACAAAAGATCAACAGGGTCATCAGGTGTTGCAAAAGTAGTAAAACCACAAACTTCCGTTGAGCCATAGCCTGTCAATAGCAAAAAATTATATTTCTTAGACAAATCAGATAAAACCTTTACCATTCGTTCGCTCGCCGCATAGGCTCCCCATACCAAAACCTTCATTGAACTCCAATCCATAGAGCGAAACTTCGATGTACTCATCTGCATGAGATACATGGCTGGGACTTGCCCCAAATGAGTAATCTTTTCTTTCTCTATTTCTATTAAAGAGCCCTCCGGTAAAAAACGGTCCATAAGAACAATAGTAGCACCACTATATATAGCCGTATAACCCATTTCCACATCTGCCGCAACATGATTTATCGGGAAATGCAATAGTATCCGACTATCTGAGTCCCAAAACATATATTTGCTTTCAACCATTGCACTACACATAACCGCACGATGCGTATGTAATACTCCCTTAGGCTTACCCGTAGAACCCGAGGTGTACATCAATAAAACTTCGTCATTCTCATTAACTTCTGAAATTCTTTTATCTAATACTTTTTTTGAATTATCCGTTCTACGGTATAAAAATTCATTCAATTCAACAAGTCCACTCCCTCTTGGGTCTCCTATGATTACAACCTCGTGCAAAAACGGAAATTTTTCCTTAAACTCAAGTATCATTTCAAGTAAATCAATATTCATATAGTGGTCTAATGCCAAAAGCACTTTCGGCTGAGAGTCAGAAAGAAAATAATAGATCTCATCCCTCGAAAACTTCGGAGATATTCCTTGCCATATGGCTCCCACTTTAGATGCGGCCATATAAGAAGTTATAAACTCGGGACAGGCCATAGATAACAAAGCAACACGATCCCCTTTCTCAACACCTATTCCAACAAATGCCTCTGCTAATAAATCTACTTTTTCCTTCACCTGTTTCCATGTAAGACGAACATCGCCAAATACAACCGCTTCACTTTCAGGTTTCACTTCTGCCCAATAGTCAACACTATGCCATAACAATTTTCTTTCTTCACTTTTCATTTAAATTCATCCTCCTATAAATTGTTTATTTTATTTCGTACTACCTACCCTTCAAAGATAACGATGCCATTTTTTATAGCATAATCATTTCTTGGTGTCCTTACATCAAAATACAATTTATTACTATTTATATCACTTTCATTTTTACAAATCCTCACCGTTAATGTATCTCCTCCGTAAACATAAGACGAAAAACGGGCATATAAATATTTAATCCTTCTTTGAGGAGGAGCATAACCATGTTCAAATATCCTACGAACTGCTTGAGACAAGGTAGCTGTTCCTTGATATACAGGTGCGGGTAGTCCAACTTTCTGAGAAAAAGCCCATGATGTATGTATAGGAAAATGAATATCACTACAAGCATCATAAATAATAGGGTCCATAGGTTGAACGCAGATATTCTCTTCCCATTGAACTATCTCATCGCTTTTGTTAATCTTCATATCCCTAAAAAATAATTCTTTCCCCTTTCCTTCATCTTCACAGGAAATATCCCTTAAAAGAGTACCCAATCCTTCAATAAAAACCGTTTCCTCTTTTTCATTTACTGCTGTATAGTCTATCCAGAACAAAGTACCTGACAGATGCGGAATTATGGCTTTTACCTCCCCCTGTATCTTCAAAGTCGCTCCAGCATAGAGAGGTTGATACCAATGAAGTTCTTCAAGGTAATGCACCTGTCGTTCTAATACATCCAGGGGGAAACCTGCTGTCTCCCAATACTCTTCAAAATGAGATGAGATTTTCCATGTTAATGCTACCGCATACATAGGATGAACTAATAAAGGATAAGCACGGTCATCGTAAAAAACAGAATGTGTTTCATATATTCCAGCGGAATATTGCATTGCTTCACGGGGAGAAATTTCAACCGTTAAGGTTCTACTTTTTCTTCCCACAAACAAAGAATTCAGTTTATTTGTCATGTTTTATCTATCCTACTATTGGTCTACCAATACTATAATAGCGGAAACCATAAGAGGCCATTGTCTTCGGTGTGTAAAGATTCCGCCCGTCAAATATCACTTTCTCTTTCATTAATTGAGCCATGCGTTCATAGTCAGGACGACGAAATTCGTTCCATTCCGTAAGAACCAAAAGCCCTTCGCTCCCTTCCAAAGGGGGATATTGTTTTGAAGCAACTTCAATCTGATTTCCAAATTTTTCTTTTAACTTTGGTCCTGCCAGGGGGTCAAAAACCCTTAATTTTGCTTTTCTCTTTAACAATTGCTCTATGATAAAAATAGAAGGGGCTTCACGAATATCATCTGTTCTTGCCTTAAAAGAAGCACCCCATATTGTAAGAATTTTATCTTCGACACTATTTTTATAATGCTCTAAAACGGTTAATAAAAACTTCTCACATCGTTCTTTATTGACCTTCTGGATCGCATCGAAAAGATAGCCAGATAGGCCCTTCTCTTTTGCAAAAAGCACACACAAATCCAAATCCCGGGGTAACCATATTCCACCATATCCTATACCGGGAAATAGAAAAGTCTGTCCAATACGACTATCTGTTCCAACTGCTTCTCGCACCTCACTAATGTTGGCACCCCAAACTGCACATAAATCTGCTATCTGATTTATAATCGATATACGTCCAGCTAACATAATTGCTGTCGCATATTTACTTAATTCCGCACTACGCAAACTCATCAACAACAAAGGTTTTCCTGTCCGTAGAAAAGGACTATATATCTCCTTCATTATCTCTTGAACGCGAACATCTTCACATCCTATAACGACACGGTCAGGACGAAGAAAATCATCAACGGCGGTACCCTGTTTCAAAAAATCAGGATTAACTACTATATCAAATGGATGAGTTGTATTTTCCTTTAATATTTCCTTAATCCTATCGGCTGTCCCTGGAGGTAATGTCATTTTATTCACAAGAATTCTATATCCTGTCATCACCCGTCCTATAACTTTTACAACATCCAGAACGGGTCTAACAATATCATCAATCGATGAATACGAAAGCACAGGATCCAAACATAAAAATATAAGTAGACAATTCTGAATAGCCTCTTCCAGAGAGTCTGTAAAAAAAAGACGTTCCTCCTCGATATTACGGGAAACCAGTTCACTCAATCCCGGTTCATAGATAGGAATCTCACCTTTCCTTAATTGAGCAATTCTTTCTTTATCCCAATCTACACAGGTTACAACATGCCCACTTTCTGCAAAACAGGTACCCACCACCAGGCCCTGGTACCCTGTTCCAATAACAGTCATTTTCATAATTTTATTATCCTACATCCATTTTGTTATCGTAATTCAAATAAAAATAAACTTATCCGAGTATATATAATACATCATCCAATGCTAACCAAAAATCTATCAAATATTCATATTTCCTTACAAATCAACCTAACTCAAAAGGAAATTTATAACCATGAAAAACCAATGGATTCTACCCACAATAATCTGTTTATTATTTTCATTAAATTCTATCTCCGAAGATTATATCTTACCGGAAAACTTTACCCGCTTTGAAATTTCAGATGATAATGAAGTAGGAACCGTAATAACAGAATTCCTCTGGTACCATCTTGCTAAAAGACCCGGAAACGGACCTACCCTATTCAACAAAGAATATCTACTCTGTGCGGACACCTGGGTAAATGATTTCATAGAATCTTACCGGAAAAAAACAATACAAGAAGTTCACCGTGAAGACCTTTTATCTATTTGTATAGACGATGAGGGATATATAGAAACACACCAGCACTTTTCGCAGGCACATGATGCTGGCTGGCCCTTTCCCCTATGGACCCAAACCATGGGACAGAAAGACAAAGGTATCGGTTGGCATTTTCAACCTTTAGAGCATGTCCCGGGTTGGGTTGGAGAAAACTTACGCCATAAGAAAGACGATTCCCACTGTGGTGAAAATGCTATAAAACAATGGGAATTGCAAAATTTAGTTTCTCATGGAATAGTAGAAAATCAATGGAAGTTAGAGGTCATTGGAGAGGGTTCCCCAACAATCACCTCGACTCCTAATTTAAATCTGTCCGCAGAAGATATTCCATTTTTCCAGTTGCGATGGAAAAAAGACATACAGACAAACAATCATCTTCTTCCCTACATAGAATGGAAAAGGATTGAGGATAAGGAATTTTCTCCTAAAAGAAGGTTCTATTTTTATTACCAGAATACAGCACTTGCTCCAACGGGATGGGCTCATTCTCACATTCCTGTATATAAACATCCGAACTGGAATGGAACTATTGACCAAATCCGCATTTGCTTAGCCCCCGGAAAGTCTTCCGGTTCTTTTTTAATTGATTCCTTCTTTTCTTTATTTGATACCCGCCATACGATTAACAACCCTATCTACATCCTTTCTTGTAAATACTATTTCAACTGGACGGGAGATATTGATTTTCTACGGCAAGTCATCAATAAAATGCGATTAGCTCTACTCTACCAACGAAAAGAATTGGGTGGAGATAAATATTTCTGTATTGTAAACCCCTGGGTCGGTCATGATGGCTTACCCGGTTTCAAAATTACGAATAAAGAAAAAGAATACAATATCGGCCATGGAATTGGGAACAATTATTGGGACCTATTGCCTTTCGGTGGATATGACTGCTACTCTACAAATCAATACTATGCTTCAATACTCGCCATGGCAGAAATTGAAAAGTCTATTTTAGAACATCCCGAATGGAATATACCCCGTTCTGCATTATCATTTGACCCTAACGAATTACAGGAACATGCAAAAAAAGTTCGTGAAAAAGCACAATCCTTATTCTGGGACAATGAAAAGAAACGATTTATTGCATGCATCGACCGTAATAGAAACAAACATGATTACGGATTTACTTTTCTAAACCTTGATTGCATCTGGTATGGAATAGCCTCTAATAAACAGGCAACAGATATTCTAAAATGGCTCGATGGAGAACGAATCCTTGAATCAGACACCTCCAGAGGTAAAGATATTTATTACTGGCGCTTTGGTCCCCGGGCTACTACACTCCGTAATATTGACTGGTATACCTTTTGTTGGACAAACCCAGAAAAAATTCCTTGGGGCGGACAAGTGCAAGACGGTGGAGCAGTTTTAGGCTTCTCTTTCTACGACCTCTGGGCAAGATTACATCACTTAGGACCCGATAACGCATGGCAACGGCTCAAAGAAATCGTTGCCTGGGAAAAAGAAGTCCGAGAAGCAGGCGGGTATCGAAAATATTATGAAGATGGAAAACATGGCACGACCTTACAAGGCTGTGGCACACCGGGAGGACTCGGCATTGACTGCGAATTTTTTGAAAGCAGTTTATTGCCTTCCATTTTGGTATATGGTTTTATAGGTATTAATCCCAAACCTGAAAAACTGGAAATAGCGCCCTTTTTGCCCTCTCATATAAACAAATTTACCATTAGAAATCTAAAATACCGTGAATCTGTTCTGCATATTACCGCTACACACAACACTTTGAGTATCGATGTTATTAATCTCTTCCCTCAATATCCGCTATCCATCCTATACAGAAACAACAAACAACAACCCCCTCATGAAGTTGAGAAAACCCTTTCTACTACCGGACTCTACGAATTTAACTAAAAACTTATCTTCAGCAAATAAATAGAATCTCATAAAAATACCTGATTTATCGGAATAAAAAAAATTAAAATATTGAAATTACCTCTTTAATATAAATTATATGATAAAATTTAAACAATATTATATAATAATAAATTGAATATCTTAGAAAAATAACTATAAATAAAGAAATAAAAGGAAAAAATATGAGTTATTATCGCATTTTTATGATACTAATCATCAATATTCTGTTTATACTTACACACTTGTCCGCAGAACGAATCCCGATAAGCAATATTTACCAACTCGCTAATATTGGTAAAATTCCCGAATATCCGTTAACCGGGGAATACGAATTAACGAACGATATTGACGCCACAGTCACAAGAGAATGGACTGATGATGACGGAGAGGGCTTTCAACCTATTGGTCCTTATACACAAGGATTTAATGGCAAATTTTACGGGAATGGATATAAAATCTATAATCTTTACATAAAAAGAATTTCATCATCTTATTTAGGGCTATTCGGTGAAATTGGTAATACAGGAGAAATTTACGATTTAGGTTTGGAGGATTGCTATATTGTTGGTTTGAGTCCATTAGGAGGAATTTGCGGGATATGTTTGGGAAAGATAACAAATTGCTATACCACTGGATATATATACGGGACTTCAAATCAAGGTACCGGAGGTATTGCGGGTGCAATTAGTTCTAGTTCTGTAATTTCCAAATGTTATAGTCTTGCAGATGTTTTTGGTAACTCCAAAATTGGAGGCATTATAGGACTCTGTGAGGGAAATATTAACAAGTGCTACTTTTTAGGAACTGTTCAGGGGAATGGAAATGAAATTGGAGGTATTATTGGTAAGTTTGGGTATGAAGATGATAAATCACTTACTTGTGAAAATTGTTTTAATATGGGAACAGTTAGGGGATCTGAAAGTGTAGGAGGTTTAATTGGTTTTTTAGTTCCAACAGATAAAGTAGTAAACTGTTATAGTATGGGGAGAGTTATAGGAAAAAATCC
Source organism: uncultured bacterium (assembly GCA_937124615.1). GTDB lineage: Bacteria > Hydrogenedentota > Hydrogenedentia > Hydrogenedentales > Hydrogenedentaceae > Hydrogenedens. The sequence goes on along the minus strand of CAKZKR010000017.1, from coordinate 38,242 downwards.
CTTAATGGTAGGCGGACTTATTGGATATGGTACATCTAGTAATCTGGTAACCTCCAGTTATTGGGATATAGAAACTTCGGGACAGACCACCTCTGCGGGTGGAGTGGGAAAAACTACTGCTCAAATGAAACAAAAAGCAACCTTTACAGGGTGGGATTTTACAAATATCTGGGATATTATCGAGGGTTCTTCTTATCCTTTCCTTAGAGGATTTTTATACTATCCCAAACTTGTTATTTTGGGGGACTCTGAACTTATTGTGGAATGCTCTTATCCTTACAATGAGCCGGGGGCAACAGCATATGATATACCGGATGGAGACTTAACAAACCAAATCCAAATAACCCATAACATAGATATCAATACTCCCGGCACATATATAGTTACATACAGTGTAACGGATAGCAACTCACATACTACCACAAAAACACGAACAGTAAGAATTGTGGATACAACCCCGCCTCAATTATCATTAAATGGAGATAACCCATATGTTTTGATTTTGGATGAAACCTTTGAAGACCCAGGCATAACTACATCAGATTTATGTGATACAGAGGTTGAAATAACCATAAATTCCAATGTTGATAATTCTACCATCGGTGCATATGAAATTGTTTATAGAGTAACAGATGATTCCTCCAATTTATCTGAAGTAACACGAGCTGTTTGGGTCGTTGGGAAAATAGAAACTGTTATAGATTTGCAAAATATAGGAAATATACCAAGATTCCCCTTGTACGGTATTTATCGGCTTGTAGGAAATATTGATGCCTATGAAACAAGAAACTGGAATGAAGGGAAAGGGTTTCAGCCTATTGGAACGGGATCCAATCCATTTGCGGGGAAATTGCTCGGATTTGGACATACCATCTCTAATCTGTATATAAACAGAGCAAACGAATCTAATATAGGGATTTTTGGCTTTACAGCACAAAGTGCATCAATAACTGATGTAGTAATTCAAAATAGTTATATAGTAGGAGATTCTTATGTAGGGACAATTGCAGGTGAAAATCAGGGTAGCATAATAAGATGTGGAGGTGTCAATTATGTAAGAGGAACTACTCTTTATACTGGCGGTTTAGTAGGTCATAATATCGGCAATCTTATTAAAAATTATACAATGGGTGAGGTTCAGGGAAACATTTTTGTCGGGGGTATCTCAGGCTATAACGGATTTATAGGCACGGTAATTGATTGTTTTTCTCTGGCAAATATCCAAGGATACAGTTATGTAGGTGGGTTAATTGGGGCTAACTATGCAGAAGTAAGAAATTCTTACAGCGCCGGATTAGTAACGGGTAATTCATTAATAGGAGGTCTAATTGGTGAATCAGCAGAATGGGCCGTAATAACTTCTTGTTATTGGGATATAGAGAGCTCAGGGCAAAGTAATTCCCGTGGAGGCATCGGCAAGACTACGGCAGAAATGAGAAAGCAAGAAACTTTTGAAGATTGGGATTTTGAAAATACATGGAATATTGTAGAAGATGTAACCTATCCGTTCCTACGAACTCATCAATATGCCCCAATTTTAAAACTTCTTGGGGATAAAAGTATAACCTTAGAATGTAAATCTGAATACATAGAAGCGGGCGCCGTCGCTTATGATTTTCCGGACGGGGATTTGACAGATTTCATTGAGATAACCACAAATCTGAACACCTCTGTGCCGGGCAATTACACAGTAGAGTATATCGTTGTGGACAGTTCCAATAATGTTACCACAGAAACTCGTTATATAACGGTTCAGGATACAATCTCTCCGGAAATTTCCTTATTAGGAGATAACTCTGTATTTATTCCGCTGGGTGCAATCTATCAGGATGCGGGAGCTACTGCCACGGATTCCTGTGATGGGGAACTCTCCCCACAAATTATTTTTAACAATGTAAACACAGCGATTCCCGGCAAATACACGGTGGTATATGAAGCCGTGGATGGTTCAAATAATTCGGCTCAAATTACCCGAGATGTCTATGTTTGCCTTGAAATAAGCACCATCCAGGAATTCCAAAAGATTGGGACAGAATATCCGCGAGATGGAGTATACATCATTACTCAAGATATTGATGCAGAAGAAACAAGAACTTGGAATAATGGAAAAGGTTTTACACCCATTGGGAAATTTGCTTCTCCATTCATCGGGATAATCTTTGGAAATCATCACCGCATTCGGAATTTATACATTAATCAACCTGGATTTAACTATATAAGTCTTTTCGGGAGAACAGGTCCGAGTGCGGAGATTCGTGATTTGGGTATAGAAAATGCGAGTATTACAGGGGGAAATTATTATGTGGCAGGATTGGTTGCTTATAACGAGGGCACCATCGCAGGATGTTATACGACAGGGACGATTCAAGGAGGAAACACGATTGGCGGACTCGTAGCCTTTAACGGAGAGAAAAACATTACAAATTCATATAGCACGGCGAATGTAACAGGAACCGGGAATGTAGGTGGACTTATAGGTTATAACGCCAGAGGGAACATAAGGTATTGTTATAGTGCCGGAAGGGTAATAGGGAATAATTATGTAGGCGGACTCATTGGCTACAATAACATGGGGACAGTAACTTCCTGTTATTGGGATACAGAAACCTCGGGACAATCGAACTCATCCGGAGGTATCGGAAAAACTACCGTAGAGATGAAACAACAAAGCACTTATGTGAACTGGGACTTTGAAAATATTTGGTTCATCATTGAAAATGAAATGTATCCCATTTTTAGAAAATTTACTTATCCGCCACAAATCACGCTTATCGGAGAGAGTGAAATAACTTTAGAATGTGGTTCGGAGTATGTGGAATTAGGAGCAACGGCATATGACATACCGGATGGGGACTTGACTTCCTATATTCAAATCACGGGAGAGGTCAACACCTCCAAACCGGGACAATATGCGGTTGAGTACTCGGTTACCGATTCATCCAATGCTACCACTACAGTAATACGCGCGGTCCGCATTGTAGATACCACACTTCCAACACTTATCGTTTATAGTGAACCGCTGATTATATTAGAGTGTCAAAGTGACTTCGTGCCCCCTAATGCGGAGGCCAACGATTCTTGCGATGAAGAGGTTCAAGTAGAAATTAGTGGGAATGTAAATACCCAATCGCCAGGGGAATATTTGTTGACTTATTCGGCTACTGATTCTTCTCAAAATACTTCCTCGCAAGTAATAACGGTCAGAGTTGTAGATACAACTCCGCCGAGTTTGACATTATTAGGGGATAACCCACTTATCGTAGAATGCAATACCCTTTTCATTGACCCGGGAATCCGTGCGGAAGATGATTGTGACGGAGACCTGAACTCCCAAGTGCAGGTGGATTCTAATGTGGATATATCCGTGCTCGGAGAATACTCCATCCAATACACGGTCAGCGATTTATCGAATAATACATCCCGGGTAATGAGAACGGTTCAGGTTGTAGATAGAACCCCTCCGGTAATAACAGTGGAGACTCCTAATCCATTGACTATCTATCTACACGAGTCATTTGAACCACCTCAAGCAAGTGCAGAAGATTTGTGTGTAGGAACAGTAAATGTAGCGGTGATATTTAACAATGTGAACCCTGAAGTAATAGGAAATTACCAAGTTATTTATCGGGCAAGTGATAATCAAGGGAATAATTCTGAGTATGTTTTGGAGGTTATTGTAGTAGAATCTCAGGATGGCGAAGGAACAGCCGAAGGGGAAGGTGAGAAACCACCTCATAGTGCAGACCAAAATCAAGACGGCAAAATTAATCTTGGCGAATTACTACGAGTCATACAATTCTTCAATATGCAAGGATATCATTGTGCGGTAGAAGGAGAAATATCCGAAGACGGATATATCCCCGGCTATGAAGGAGATAAAAATTGTCAGCCTCATGCCTCGGACTACAATCCACAAGATTGGAAAATTAATTTAGGCGAATTACTGCGATTAATTCAGTTCTTTAACATGAATGGGTATTACCCCTGCGAATTCTCAGAAGATGGATATTGCCCCGGAACTCCACCTCTACCCAAAGGAGCGTTATAAACTCTTGTAATTTTTTATTGTTATTAAGAAAACCAGAAAAATTAAACTGCACAAAAATCTTTCTAACTCTTTTGTTAAAAAAAAAGAAAGAGCGGAATAACAAATATTCCGCTCTTTTTATATTCGCAATAAATTTTATAAAAATTAACGCTTTGAAAATTGGAAACGTTTGCGAGCTCCAGGTTTTCCGTATTTCTTCCGTTCCACTTCCCTTGGGTCGCGGGTTAATAGTCCATAATTCCTCAATGTAGTGCGTAAATTTTCATTTGCTTCTAACAGAGCACGGGCTATACCATGTCGTAAGGCTCCAGCCTGTCCAGCAAGTCCTCCTCCATCACAAAGAGCTCGTATATCATACATCCCTTCCATTCCGGTTACCACAAGGGCTCTTTTTGCAATTCGAACTAAAACTTCCCTCGCTAAATATTCTTCTATTGGTTTTCCATTAACAGTAAATTTACCAGAGCCCGGTTTAATCCGTACACGAGCGACCGCTCTTTTTCTTCTTCCTGTTGCTACAATTTCTTTTGTATTTGGATCTATCACGGTTTTCTTATCCTCCTGTATTAATTTTTAATTTCCCAAATTTCTGGGTTTTGTGCTTGATGTTTATGTTCACTACCAGCGTAAACTTTAAGGTGTTTCGCTATTTTTCTTCCTAATCGATTGTGAGGAAGCATACCAACTACAGCCAATTCCATGGCACGAGTAGGGTGTTTCGCTATCATTTGTGTATAGGTAAATTCTCTTAAGCCCCCCTTATAGCCGGAGTGCCTGTAATATTTCTTTTGTTCAGTCTTATTTCCAGTAACCACAGCCTTTTCGGCATTTATGATGATTACATAGTCACCACAATCCATAAAGGGAGTAAAACAAGGTTTATGCTTACCACGCAACAATTTTGCTGCCTCTGTAGCAATTCTGCCTAACACCTTACCTTCCGCATCAATTAAATACCATTTTTTTTCAATCTCATTTATTTTTGGTATATAAGTTTTCACAAATATTCTCCTTTTAATAAAAACAAAAAGATACAATCATCTAAAAAAATAATTACTTCTGGAAATGTAACGGGATAACAATTATAACAAAAAAATTTTCCGACTATCAAGTCGCTTTATTAAAAAACATTGTGGGTTTTAAAATAAATTGAAAAAAAACATTCTTTATGATATGATGAATATGAATAAGAGAGAATCTAAGTAATTTTAAGTAATTTAAAAAAAAGTTTCTCAAATTCCTGCGGTGCTCGATATGGACTGAGAAACGTGGTTCCTTAAAACTAATTTTAGGGAGTTCAAAGCCGAGTGCAATATCCGTGTAGTCTACAACAGGCCTTCATAGTAAAGGAAGTTGGATGACTACCGTGAGAACACCCACTTATAAAAAGTTAGGTTCACAACGTTTCCAAAAAGTCCGACGACACACGCGGGATTTTTTTTATAAAAAAATAAAAAAAATTAAACAGTTTATTCTTGACAAATGATTTTTAATATGATATTATTAATAACAATAAACAGTCTCGTAAATTATTAGTATTGTAAATAAAGGTTTATTTTGTTATAATGGTTGACATTATTAAATAAAATGATAAAAAATAAGGACAGAAAAAGTGCCATCATTTTCAAGACCTAAGAAAGCAATAGGAATAGACCTGGGTGCTCATTCTGTAAAAGCATTACAAATGTCTAAACAGGGAAGAAAAATTTACATTGAAGAAGTAGGTTATGCCGAGATAGATAGCGAACTAGTAATCGCAGATCCCATCAAAACCAATGCGGATGCTGTGTTAACTGCACTTGCAGGTCTAACACCGAATCAAAGTTATATTGTTGCAGCACTACCGGGAAACACTGCTGTCGTTCGTTACCCTAAAATTACACTCAAACCAAATGAAACACTCACAAGTGCGGTTGAAAGGGACTCTGCACAACATATTCCATTTGACTTAAACGAAGTATTCCTTTCCTGGGATGTGATTACAAAAGTTCCAGAAGAACAAAAGGTTCAGATACTTCTTGTTGCGGCGAAAAACGATTCAATAAATAGCCGACTTCGCATATTCCAATCATGCAATATATCATGTTCCGTATTTGACATCGATTCCATTGCGGTATTCAATTCAATAGAACGGTGTCATCTCTTACATCCCAATGAAAGTGTTGCCATCTTTGATATTGGATATTCTTCTTCAAGTATCCATTTTGTTCGTGATATGAAATCTGTGTTCATAAGGGATTTAATGTGGGGGGCTAAAGATATCCTCGATGCCATTGTAAAAGAGAGAAGATCTGATTTTAAACAAGCAGAAAAAGACTTAATATCCATGAGTAAAGAGGCTAAAACAGAACATCCCGAAGCTGTTGAAGTTGCTACCCCTGAAGCAGAAGAAATAGAAGAAACTGTAACTGCCGAACCCGTTTCCCCCCTTGAGCCTTTAGATGAAGAATTTGATATTGATAAACCTTCTCCTGAGTTTATAAGTTTTGCTTCCAAAAGTATCCGTGAAATTATGGTATCCCCTATGAATCGAATGGTAAGTGAAGTACGCCGTTCCTTTGATTTCTTTGAACATCAACTTTATGAGAAACCTGTCCAACGGATTATCTTATGTGGTGGGGTATCATGTTGTCCTTTGATTGGTGAAACATTAGTGGAAGAGTTTAATGTGGATTCAGTCGAAGTTGCAGATTTTATCACACCCGAAGTTATACTTTCTAACTCTAAATCATTAGATATTTTTAAAGAACATTCAGCAAAATTTGCTGTTGCTTTTGGCTTAGCAGCACGAGGATTATCAGAAATATGATAAGAATTAATTTATTACCCGAACAATTTAGACCCGAAAAGAAATCAATACTCCCTTATTTCTTAGCCGTAGTTGTATTTGTACTAGGATTGATATTAATCTCATACTTCTATTTTTCCTTATATCAAAAAAATCTTCAAATTGAAGTGCAAAAAGACAAACTTCAAAAAGAATATGACTCCCCTACAAATCTCAGGAATGAAGATGGAGAGTTTATTACGCTCTCGGGCATTGTAAATGAATACCGAAAATTAGATAGAAAAAAACAAGAATTGGAAAAAAGGGTTGCCGTTATTCAGGAAATCTTAAGTGATCGAATCATCTGGTCTGAAAATCTTTTCCTTCTTGCTAATTTAACACCCGAAAATGTATGGTACGATAGAATCCGCGTAACATGGCAAACATTCCAGGAAAAAGTTATCAAATTAGACCCAAAAACAGGAAAACCTGTTCTTGACCCTAAAACAAAAGAACCCCAATTTGAACAAAAAAGTGTAAAAAAACCTATTCTTGAAATAACAGGATATGTAATTAGTGGTGAACAGGGAGAACGGCAAATATCACCCCTCATTGAAAATACTACAGACCCTGAAAAAGCATCCTATTTTGTAAAGCAGTTCACTTTATTGAGACCCAAAATTGAAGATACAGAATTTAATGGTTTTTCTGTCCGCAAATTTACATTGGAATATTTAATCGAAGCAAAACCGGGAGTAAAAAATGATTGACCTATTTCGTGGAAAGATAACAGTAAAAGACTGGGCAATTTTTGGGTTAGTAGTTGTCATTGTTATTGGTTTGTTTATTTCAGCCTATATATTACTCTTTGTCCCAAAACAAAACAAAATCGCTCAATTACAAACGGATATTCAAGATTTGCAAAAGAAAATATCTGATGCAAAAAAAACAGTTGAAAACTACGATAAGTTACAAAATCAAGCCCAAAAGATGGATAACCTTGTAACAATGTTCAATGAACGACTTCCTGAAAAAAGGGAAGTTCCTAAACTTATGAAACAATTTGAAAGCATGGGAGATAGTCTCGGGGTCAAAACACAGCTTACTCCTCTTCCAACAACAGTTGATGCTTCAAAAGAAGTAATTCCTTATCAGGTCGTAGCAAAAGGTTCTTTCCATCAAATTGTGGCCTTCATTAATCTATTAGAAAAAGATCAACGATATCTTAAAATATCAGACATCGACATTGGCCCTGAAAAAGCAGGGATTTGCGAAGCAAAATTTGTTCTTAGTACATTCCGATTTGTTGAACAAGAAGATATAGGAACCCAACAACAGAAGAAGTCATAACTATGGATAACAACAGAAGACAATTTATTATAGCAGGTGCTTTATTGGTCATACTTGTAGGTGTTCTCTTTTATCAATTTGTTTTGGCAAAACCAAAACCACCATCTCCACCTGCGACACAAAAATCCCAGACCACCCCTGCAACCCAAGCAAAAACAACTACTCCGTTACAAATGACATCAACAAGCACAATCGGAACAATAGCTCCTACTATTGAAACATTAGAACAAAACATCGATGAGATTATTGAAAACCTTCTCACCGCAATTAAAATAGTTCAATTCAATTATCAAGAAATTGTTCCTCCACGGAATCCAATGGCACCCTTAGTTGGAGTAATACAAACTACTATGTTCGAAGCAGAAACACCCGTCCCAAGCACAGAAGTAACCCCGGGACAGGTTCTGAGTAAAAAGATTTCCGCAATTATCTGGGATGAGTTTCAACCTTTAGCTATTATTGACAATAAAATTGTAGCAGAGGGTTACACTTTTCCAGACCAGATACAAGTTTTTCGAATTGAACCCACAAGAATTGTATTTAAACTCGAAGACACAATTTTTCCGGTAAGATTGAAGGAGCAATAAAATGCAAAAAAGAAAAGATAACAGTATCACTTTACATCAATCTGCTTTAACCGCTTTAAAGGGAAAGGGGTATTTTATCTCTGGTCTCCTGCTGTTTATTTCTATATTTTCTTTAGTTTCTCCTTCATTTTCACAAAGTAACAAGATACAATATTCTATATGGAAGCATGAAGGAAGTACATGGATTTTCCATATTAATTCCAATCCTGATATTTCATACTTCATAGTGGAAGATAGGGAAAATAATAAAATAAAACTTTCAATAGATTATGCCAATGAAGGAACTTCTCTCTCACAAGAAATAATACATAACAAGCCCGAATTCATAGACATAGCATACCAGAAATCAAATAGCAATAGTACAGAATACATTTTTTCTATTCCTCCTAATCAATCTTATCATATCCAAAAAAATGAAAAGGGTTTATCTATATTTTTCAGAAACAAAGAGAGAAACAACCATGATATAGACAAAATCGCCTCCGAACTTCAATCCCTAATAAGTCTTCCAGACAAAACAAAAATTTCCCAAAACGATGAAAAGATAAATTCACTGGATACGACTATTTCCAAACTTCGCATCGAAAACGACCTTAAACTCGCAAAACAGATAACACCTGAATTAGTAATTCAAGAACCCAAACAGGTCTTTGCTCAAGATATAACGGGGGGACAATCCCTCTCTGTGGGAAATGTTGGAAACCCTGATAGAAAAATTGAAATTCGTGAAGCGGAACCCGTAGACACAACTCCATCCCCTGCAGAAAACACTGCTACCCCGGATGATACTTCTGTCTCCACGACTGAACCACAAAATAAGCAACCCACTACACAATCAACCCCATCTCATGAAACTCCACCAGAAGAAGAAATACAACCCCCTATGCCCCGTGAAACAACTCCCGAACAGGCAATTGATGCTACAGCAGAGATAACGAGAGAATTAAGAGAACTTCAAAATTTAAATGAAGAAGATAAAAAACAATTAGTTCCGATAACACCACAAGAACAAAAAACCACAGAAACTACAAAGGGAGAAAAAACCAAACAAGAACCCTCAACTGATGTATTGATCAAACCTTCCCCAAAAGGTTTGGATACAATTACTGATTTTGAATGTGAACAAATGCCATTAGCAAAGGTTGTTCCCTTGTTAGCCTATAAAGCAGGTATCAATGTGATTGCAGGGGCTGACCTCAAGGGCAATGTTACAATGAGCCTAAAACGGGTAACACTTCGGAGAGCAATTGAAGCAGCTTTAAGAATGAACGGACTTGGAATAATTCAAGAAGAAAACATTTTTAGAATAGTTCCTTACGAAGAGGCCTTATCTAGTGATAGAAGCACTATTGTTGTTCGACTTGAAAATGCAAAGGCATCTGAAATTAAAAAAGTTCTTGAAGAAATTTCAAAAGGTACCAAGGGCCGTGAATATATAAACATCAGTGCCAATGATACAACAAATGTTGTTATCGTTTCCGGACCTGAAGAGAATATTCAGGGGCTTGCACAAATGGCAAAAGAATTAGATATAGCCAAACCTATCATCCCAACAGTAACAACTACTATCAAACTAAACTATGCTGACCCCGATGAATTATCTAAATCGATTCAAAAAATTCTTACTCCAAAAACAGGAAATGTATCCGCAGATGCACGGGCAAGAAATATCATTGTAACTGATATTCCCGTGGTTGTCGAACAGGTAAAAGAAATTGTCAAAACACTCGATATTCCTGTAAAACAAGTTCTCATCGATACAATGGTAGTAGATGCCACTTTAGGTGATGAATCACAAACAGGTATTGACTGGTTATTAAAATCAGTCCGTAACCAGAGCTGGAGAGACTTTGTAATGTACGGTCCTGAAGGAAGGAAAGTGGGGAATGTCCAACAACTTGATTTAGGTGGAGCATCCACTATTGGTGATACCATAGGTAACCTTACCTTTAATATTCTTACTCGTGAAATTGATTGGAAAGGTGTAATTCAGGCAGAAATCCGTAATCGTAATGGACATCTTATTTCAAATCCTGTTGTAGCAACTATTGAAAACAAACCGGCTACAATAACTATATCACAAGAAATTCCGTATATTGACCTTTCACAAACAAGTCAAGGAGGGGCTTTAACAAATACCCGTTTCAAACAAATCGGTACTGTCCTTGAAGTAACTCCCCGTGTTACTCATGATAATCATGTTATTGTCGATATAAAGGGTAAAGAAAGTACTGTTGTAGGGGAATTTAATGGGATTCCTATCGAAGATATGAGACAGGTTACAAGCACACTACACATCAATAGTGGTCAAACTATTTTTGTTGGTGGTTTGAGAAAACGCAACGATAGCGTAACTTCTCAAAAAATGCCCATACTCGGTGACATTCCCGTGTTAAATGTTGTTTTCAGATCTAATCAACGGAAAGCACAAATAAATGAGTTATTAATTTTCCTTACCTGTTCTGTGTTAGATCAAGAATTACCAGAACTTACAGAAGAACAAAAGAGAACCTATGAAGACGCCAAACAAGCCCCAATGGATGCAAACCTTGGGGAATACATGGGACATGATATTGTCCATCCCAAAGATTTAGCCGTTCCCCCCTATAAATGGAAAAGAGTTAAAAAGGACCAATAATCTCGTTATATAGAACAAATAACTGCTCTCATATTATAATATCACCTATTTTTTACTAATGGAAATTCGTTACAGTTTAATTATTTAAATTTTCTACTTAGAATCATATCCTCATATTTGAAAAAACAAAACTATATATTATATAATTTATTGTATTTATTGATTAATATTAAGAATATAAGGTTCATAAAATGGAAATAATTAACTTGGAAAATTTTAATTCTACAATAAAATTATTACTATTGATGAGAAAAAAATCTGATTTAAAAAATCTACTTTCCCCTCCTCCCATTCAGATTTATTCTTCACAACTAAATATCCCGCTAATAAAATTTGAAAATTATTTAAAACTATTCGATTTCCCCTCTAATAATTACTTGCCAATATCTTATCCATTTGTTTTAACAATGCCTATGCAAATCCAATTATTTGACCACCCATCAATATTAATAAATCCTCTGGGTTTCCTACATGTAAGTAACAATATTTCTCAATACAAACCAATTCCGAAGAATGAAAAATTGGAAGCCTATTGTTATATAGATTCTACCCGATTGGCAAAAAAAGGACTTGAAATCACAGTAAAAATCATAATCAAGGCAAATTCAGAACTAATATGGGAATGCAAGAGTACTTACCTTAAATTCTCAAAGAAATATAGAGATGAAGAAGGAAATGGTAAAAAACAATTCTTTTTTGAATCTTATGAAAAATATGATGAGGAATATAGTTGGCATGTATCAAAAAAAGACGCGTTCTCTTATGCTCGTGTTTCAGGAGATTTTAATTTGATACATCTTTCTAAAATTTTTGCCCGTATAACAGGTCTTCCGAAACCCATCATTCACGGAATGTGGTCTATTGGAAAATGCTTACATTACTTGAACATGAATACAAAAGATACCTTGTATTTTTATCATACATTCAAGGGGCCTATACTGTTAAATACTTCTTGTAAATTATGTATCAAAAATATTAGCAATGGAAAACGATTCGATTTATTTGCAGAAAACAATCCCCGCCCGTGCATACAAGGAATCCTTTCAGAATATCCTATTGAAGGATAAAACAGACTACTCAAAAAAACTCTCTAATATTATAATCATATAAATTTTCTGTATATATATTCCCCTTACTACTAATAAGTGCTATTATTTCCCTTTCCAACTACTATAGTTTAACAATTTTTAAAAAAGAGTTATTTTAGTTTTTATCGTATATAAAGCAATAGGCACAGGAAAATATCTTTATATCTTCCTGTGCCTAAATCCACTCTTAAGCAATCAGTTTATTCTATACAAATAGTGGAGCTAATACTAAAGCAATTACACACATTAACTTAATTAAAATATTAATAGATGGTCCCGCCGTATCCTTTAATGGGTCACCGACAGTATCACCTACAACAGCTGCTTTATGTGCTTCAGAACCTTTCCCACCAAAATGTCCTTCCTCAATGTACTTTTTAGCATTATCCATAGCACCACCGCTATTCGCCATTTGAATACCCAACATAACACCGGTTGTGATAGAACCCACAAGGAATCCTGCCAGTGCAGGGGCACCTAACCCAAAACCAATTATTACCGGGAGTAAAACAGCTAATATACCGGGTATCATCATCCCTTTTATAGCAGACTGTGTAGCTATATCCACACACTTCCTACTGTCGGGCATAACATCTTCTTTTCCTTCTTTAAGTCCTGGTATCTCTTTGAATTGCCGTCTTACTTCTGCAATGATAGCATAGGCATTTTTGCCCACTGCATTAAAAAGCAACGAACAAAAGACAAAAGGAATCATACCACCAATCAAGCACCCTGCAAGAATTTTTGGATCTACTAATGTTACCTTTGAGGGGTCTAATTTTGCTGACATCATAAAAGCACTCAACAAACCAATAGCAGCAAACGCAGCACTACCAATGGCAAAACCTTTTCCAATAGCCGCGGTGGTATTTCCAACTGCATCTAAATTATCTGTAATTTTACGGACACTGGGGTCAAGACCAGACATCTCTGCAATCCCCCCTGCATTATCCGCAATAGGTCCATAACCATCCACAGATAAGACCATACCTGTAGTTGCAAGCATACCTAAAGAAGCAAGGGCAATACCATACATCCCCCCAACTTTATATGCAATAACCACTGCAATAGCAAGAACTACCACAGGGACAGAAGTACTCAACATACCCACAGATGTTCCACCTACAACTGCCACTGCAGGTCCCGATTGAGCCTCTTCTGCTAACTTCTGAACAGGTTTATATTTCGCAGAGGTAAAATATTCACTCGTAAATCCAACTACAATTCCAGAAATAATACCAATTACACATGCAGACGGAGGTCCCCACCAACTATATAATGTCCCATCCAGTTTGAAATCAGAACCCATCATTTTTCCAACTAAAAGAACACCAATAATTGTTAATCCCGCAGATACATATGTTCCCCACATCAAAGCACTTTGTGGGTCATTCTTCGCAAAAAGTTTGACATAAAAAACACCAATGATAGACGCAATAATACCGATAGTTACTGTCATAAACGGGAAGGAAATTACATAATTTGAACCGCTGGAAGCCGTTGCTGTAATCAACCCTGCTATCGCCAGACTTGCGATAATAGATTCCACATAAGATTCTAATAGGTCAGCACCTAAACCTGCAATATCCCCGACATTATCTCCTACATTATCCGCAATAACCGCCGGGTTTCTCGGGTCATCTTCAGGAATGCCTGCCTCTACTTTACCAACCAGGTCAGCACCCATATCTGCTCCTTTTGTATATATACCTCCGCCGGACCTTGCAAATAAAGCAACTAATGAAGCACCCATTGCGTAACCATTTACAATCTGCGATTCGCCATTAAACAACTTATAAACAACAACCAGTAACAAAGAAGCAATTCCAACAACACCCAATCCCATAACAGAACCACCACTCACAGCAACATCGACAGCCGCTTTTACGCCTCCGGAACGAGCCGCCTCTGTCGTCCGAGCATTAGAACGAGTTGCAATATACATTCCTAAAAAGCCGGCCATTGCACTTGCAACCGCACCAATAACAAAAGCGATAGAAGTTTTCCATCCCAAAGGCAAATCAGGACGCATACCTCCTATAATTGCTATTAGTACTGCTATTATAAGCACTGTTGCCATCACATAACGGTATTCACGCAGTAGAAAAGCCATTGCACCTTCTTGAACTGCTCTTGATATTCGTGCCATTTTTTCATTGCCTTGTGATTTCGAGAGCACATATTGAATCATATAGGCAACCACAAGTATCGCAAGAACAGAGGCCGCTCCTGCAATTTTTAAATAACCTAATCCCATCATAACATTACTCCTTTCATTAAATTTATTGTTTAAGTGTACTCAATTTTATTTACATTTACCTTATTAAAAAGATCATAATTCTTACTATCATTATCTCAATCTCAACTTTGAATCTTTCTTCGGAGGAGGGATAATGCTTTTTTAGCGGCGATTTGAGAGGCACTCTTTTTCGTCTTACCCTCCCCTGCTGAAATAAATTCATCACTTATAAAAACACCCATTCGAAATATCTTTTGATGGTCTGGACCTTCTTCTCCAATCAAACGATATTCCGGTAATGGGAATAGGTTTTTCTGACACCATTCTTGCAATTCCGATTTGGAGTCTTTCTCTATGGTTAGACAGGAAACTTCTTCCAGATATTTTTTAAAGACTTTATAAATAAATTTTTTTGTTAAATTCCATCCTTTATCGAGATAAAAAGCTCCTATAAAGGCCTCCATAGCATCCTCAAGAATAGAATCTTTGTTCCTCCCTCCAGCATTTTCTTCGCCTTTACTCATAAGAATAATTTCAGGAAGGTTTATATCCCTTGCTACTTGACTTAGTGACTGGGCTCTAACAACAGAAGAACGCATCCGTGTTGACTCACCGGGAGATAAACCCGGATTGGTATTGTAAATATATTCCGCAATTGCCAATCCCAAAACAGCATCACCTAAGAACTCTAACGATTCAAACATACAATGATGTTTTTTAGTTCTTTCATTATATAAAGAAGTATGTGTCATTGCCATCTTAAATAAATCTATATTACCGGGCTTAAATTTTAACTTTCTCGCCCATAATAAAAATAAAATTTCCCACTTACCCTCTTTTTCTATCTTCATAAATTTATTAAAAGATAAATACAAAGTTATTATATGTTAACAGATTTACATCATAATATTCAATTAAACATCCCATAAAAAATCCCTGTGAATCACAAAATTCACAGGGATTATATTTTTTTATTTTCTATTTTACACGGGCCAACACATATTTAATGGCATCGCCCACTGTAATAATTTGATTGGCATCATCATCTAACTGGATATTAAACTCTTCTTCAAGTGTCATTAACAATTCAGTCAAATCCAGCGAATCAGCTCCCAAATCTTCTATAAAACGCGCCTCATCCGTAACCTCGTCTATCGAACGACTTAGACGGTTGGCGATAACTTCCTTAATCTTTGTTATCAAAGCATCAGTATCAGTCATTTTTTCACCTCCTTTCAAAATAAAAAGTTATAAATGTTAATATTCCATATTTTACTAATATCAGATGTTTAATGTCAAACATTTTAGATTCTAACAATCAGAATAAACTCAGATATATTTCAGATATTTGAAATTACAAAAAAGTTTCAAAAATATTACTTATTTGAACATGTCTATGTTTTATTGTATGATTATAATACGTGTTTAAATTATAAAAAACATAAAAGGAGACCGATTATGGGTAATTTTCGACTAGGCTTTATTGGTGCGGGATTCATTGCTCGTTTCCAGACAAAAGCATTACAAAGTGTCCGCGGTGTAGAACTGGCCGGTGTTTATGCCCTTAAAGGTGCTGGGGAACTCTCCTCTCTTTCAAAACGATTAGGTGTAGGAGATTGCAAAGTTTACAAAAACATAAAGGAACTTTGTGGAAATGTAGATGCCGTCGCTATCTTCGCCCCTAATTTTGCACGACTCGAGATTATGCAAAAAATAGCAGAGGCCGTTCAAGCAGGGGCCAAAATAAAGGGTATTATCTGTGAAAAGCCTTTAGGTAGAACTGTCAAAGAAGCCATGCAACTCGTAGACATTGCAAAGTCGACCAAACTACCCACTGCATACTTTGAAAACCAACTTCACATGAAAGCAATTCGTAGCCAAAAAATTCAACTTTCATCTGTAGAAGAAGTCATGGGGCCCATAGCATTAGCCCGTTCCTCTGAAGAACACTCGGGTCCCCATGAAGGCTGGTTCTGGGACCCTACGAGACAAGGAGGGGGTGTTCTCTGTGATATGGGATGTCATAGTATTGCTTGTTGTTGGTATGTATTAACACCTCAAGGTAAACCTGTAAATTATTTAAAACCCATTAGTGTATCTGCTGAAGTTGGCCTCTTAAAATGGGGACTCCCTTATTGGAGAAAGGACCTATTAAAAAGAATGGGAGTTGATTATGCCAAAACTCCAGCTGAAGATTTCGCTACCGGTATTATAACCTTCCAGAATCCGAAAACGGGTCAGATTGTAAAAGGGCAATTCACAAACTCCTGGATGTATGATAAACAAGGGTTGCGCTTGATGATGGATGGTTTAGGTCCCGGATATGCATTTGAGTTTAATTCTCAAATGTCTTCCTTACAAATATTTATTGGTGATTCTGCCGCAGAAGCAGTTGCTGACGCTGAATCAGCATTAGAAAAATCAACAGCAAGTCGTGGACTACTAATAGTAGAACCTAACGAACCGGATTTGTATGGATATGTAGATGAGATTTGTGATGCTATAAATTCATTTCAGAAAGGGAAAGATGCCTTCCTGAATCTTGAATATGGATTAGAAATAACAAAGTTATGTCAAGCGGCTTATATGTCTGCCGAACAAAAACGAGTAATTGATCTCACAGATAAAAATACTCAGAAAGAGTTGGAAAACTATATATCCCTAATCGCACAAGGTAAAGGTAGGAAAGTCTTACATGTAATCGATTAAGAAATAAATAATAAAAAATATACAATAAATCGGAGTTTTCAACTCCGATTTATTGTTTTTTATTCAGAATTTTCCCATTCGTAGTTTTTTTATGATAAAATATCAATATAGTATTAGTAAATTTTTATTATAAAATAAAATGACAAGGAATATATTTAATGCAATTGAATTTTTACCCTAATATGAAACAAAAAAAACTCTATGACTCTCATTTTTACAGAATCATAATCCTTCTATTTTTTATTATTAATTCATTTACTTTTGGAGACACATACAATCAGGAAGTAAAAGACAAACAAGAACCATTGCATGTAACACAATTCACATCCGAAAATACTGATTGCTCCGAAAATTCATTCCTTGATATAACTGTTGAACTAACATACACGGGAACAGAACCGCTACTTATGTTAGGACTAAAAGAAATCATACCTGAAGGTCTTGTTTATGAAAAAATTATTAATGGTTCTCAGCCTCCATTACAACCTTCACAAGGTGCTTCTGGAACCTTAGAATTTGGATGGATATTTGTCCCTACTTTCCCTATATCATTTACATTTAGATTAAGATTCACACAAAATATTGGAGGGACACAAAATATAATAGGTATAGGTATCTATGCTTCTTATGGAGATCCACAAGAAACAACACCCGTGATATCTTATTTGGATTGCCCTGTAATCGAAGGACAGCAAGAAGGCATAATAGAAGGAGAGGGCTTAATTGAAGGAGAAGGGGTATTGGAAGGGGAAGGAATATTGGAAGGGGAAGGAATATCAGAAGGAGAAGGAACAATTGAAGGGGAAGGACAAAATGAAGGTATGACAGAAGAAGTCTCTTTTAGCATAACATCAAAAACAGGAATAATATACTCCCCTGAACAACAAATGGAATTTGAAGTTAAGATTTCATATTTAACCCCAATGGAAATCACTGCATTGGGAGCAAAAGTAATTTTGCCTCCGAATTGGCAATTTATCAAGTTTACAGGAGGCTCTCCCCCTCCAATTTATTATTTTGATAGTGAAACAGGCCATACAGAGTTTGCATGGATATTTATTCCTACTGGAGGAATATCTTTTTCCTTTTCTATTAATGTTTCTCCAGAAACAATAGGACCCCAGGAGATATCAGGCTACGGCATTTACAGAACCACGGGGGACCAAATCACAACGAATATCTCTAAAATAAACCTTACCCACGCTCCCAGACCTGATCTTACATTCCTCTCCGGAACCGTTACACCTCAAACACCATTTTCAAAGGGTGTAATAACAATCAAATACACAGCCCAAAACTCAGGTTATATAAATATCAATAATAAGAACTGGACAGATTGTTTTTATTTATCGGAAGACATGCTATTAGACGAAACAGATGTAGAAATAAATTGTACCACAAAAACTTTCTCAGTCCCTGTTGGAGGGCAATACACAAATTCAATAAAGTCAAAATTGCCCTCTTCTGCATCGGGGAGTTTATACATTCTCGCCCTTCTAAACAAGACGAAAACTGTTTACGAAGAATCCAGCAACAATAATACTGGGGTCATAGGATCGATCCAAGTGCAACCCAGAGAATATGACTTTCAATTAATCACTGATATATCAGAGGGGAAAACAGGAATACCTATACCTATAAAAGTATTGACATTTAACCCAGAGACATTTCAGCTCGTCGGAAACAAACAAATAGAATTGCAAGTTGAGCATCGAGGATTTGTTCAAACAAATACATACGAAACAGATCAGAATGGAGAGGTATACTACACCTATTACCCTGTCTCAAACAATGAAGGGGGACTATATAACTTCTCTGTAAAAGATCCAAAAGAAGAAGACTATCCTATTACAGAACAAGTGCTATTACGAGGTCTTAGTATAACTCCTACCATTCAGTCCATTGAGGTAAGACCTAATAAAACTCAGACAATTCCATTTGAAATTATCAATTTAGGTGATACAGAAGAACAAATAGCCTCATTTCAGGTTATAGGTATCCCTTCAGAGTGGAACTACGATTATGTTATACCATCCTCTATAAAAGGGAGAAAAAAAGAAACATGCAATCTTGTTTTATACCCCAAACCAACAAATCAAGAAATCATTCCCATTACACTTCAAGTACAAAGCACATCGGGAATTTATACAACTGTTCAATATGATATAAAGTCAAAACTATTTCAGACAAGAATCACAGTTACCCCTGAAGAGATTACACTACCTTTACTTATAGGAGAAACAACACTTATCTCAATAGAAGTAGAAAACCAGGGAGGAAAGGATTCGGGGCCGGCTCAGATAAATATCGACCCTGAAAATCCAAATATTCATCTGGTTACACCCAATATAATTCATAATATCCCAGCAGGAGAGAAATATTTTATTTCATTCCAAGTTAATATTCCACAGATTGAAATTCCTGAAACTATAGAAACTACACTCTCTCTAAATTTTCAATCGGGAATAAACAAAACAGTCCCTATCAAAATTCTCCCGAATATAACAAAACACATAACAATAAACATCTCCAACAAATATACAAAAGAACCCATCGACACGGCTACTGCTTTCATCGTCAATGAGAACGGAATACTTTATTCATCCGACATAGATGAAAGGGGCAAAGTCGAAATAACAAATCCACCAGAACCTCCTTTTTCTATAGTCATACTAAGTAAAGGATTTGAAAGTAAAACATATTTTGTTTCCAATTTAAAAAACAACTCCAAAACTTTAAATATCTACTTAGAACCCTTCCTGTCGGAACAGTTCTGGTCCTATTCTGTCAATGAAGATTCAACACCATCTCTTATATCAATAGACAACATATCATCTCTTGAATCTAATATAAACACCAAATTAACAATATCCCCAAGTTATATTCCTCTCTACTTAAATCAACCAAAATTTTATTCAAAAATATCAATCAGCAACCAGGGAGAAAAACCTTTATACGACATCTATCTACACCCATTTCAAGCCGATTTATTTAAAATATATTACCCAGTAGAATACTTAGGAACCCTGGAACCCCATTCTTCTATTGATATTCCATTACTCACAGAAATTATTGAATCTTCTGATTTAAGTTTATTATGTACCGCACCACACCTAACGGGTATCACTTTTTCAGGGTATAGTGATGATTCTAACTTACCTCAATACAGAGTTATACCCCTTTGGAATACAGAAGCCTTATGCCCAGACTATACTCCCATTTATGGTGATTTGTTCAAAATAAATGAAACCGAACCTGAAACAGTCATTACTCCAATAAACATCCAAATAACACTACCCAATACACAAACAAGTACGAACATACCTGTTCTTTCATATTCAACATCACAAACAACCCTCTCAACAGGAGAAGTTTTACCCGTCACAGCAACAGTAGATCTTAATACAGACATCTATGAGCAAATGGATATTCAATGGCAGATTCAAGAGAAAGAATATCATGGGGATATTACCCATTTCTTTAAAATCTTTGAAAACTCCGATTTAGAAGCAGAACCACCACCCAAAAGCAATCCTGGTAAAAAACAATGGTTTATTTATCCTCTACCCGAATTTTGGGAAACCTTTATATCTGAAATAGAATTAATAGCAAAAATTCATATTACATCCTCTCAAAAAACATGGGATATCTCATCTCCCCCATTACCCATTAAAGTTTTTACACAACCTGTATTGACAGAACATAAATTCTACCCACAAATTCATGAATTACAGATTTCATCAAGTGCAGAAAATCCTGAAGAAACCATACTCTCATTAGCCATTCAAGTTACTGCATTAGGTAATACCAATAACATTGTAGAATTCGAATGGGAAGATATACAATACCTTCATGAAACAGGAACTATATCTCCCCTATCCTTACTGAAAACAGAAATAAATGGTAGAGAAACAGCACAGCAACAACTCTCATATAGTACTCCCTCCCTGATAAACGGTAAAACAGATTCCTATCTATGCTACTTCCTATCTCCACCTCTTTCAAGCAAACAACAGATTTTATCTCATTGGAAATATAAGAACAGAAAAGAAACCCCATTACCTCTTATAACAAAAGAATACCACCATGATTTATTGCACACAATTGATGTAATAGGGGAAGATTCTTCCATAACTACGGGTTTACTCAGTAATGATGATTGGGATGAACAGCGAATTCCAGATAATATCTATCTACCTGATGGAAATAATTTAAGTGTTTATGCTCCATTAACCGCTACATGGATTGCTACAATTAACTCTCCAAAAGAATACGGCATTACTTATACACCTTCCCCGATTCAAGAAGACTATGTCTATATCCATTCCAATTTCCCAGAAGATGTTCCTGAAGATGCTGTAATTATTCGTATTCGGAGAACAGATACAACCGTTATTCCGACAGCCAATTATTGGATAAGCAAACCTACAAAGATAAATAGTAAATACAGTACAACAAAACCCTCATTACATTTTGTAGATAAAAAAGGTTATGACTCTTATTTCGTTGAATTCCAATCTGAATCATTAGAAAATCATCCTCCCGTAGCCAACGCAGGAGAAGATGTACTCAATACATACCGACCCTTGTCCATTACTCTCGATGGTTCTGCATCATATGACCCAGACGGTGACCGTATCAATTATTCATGGCGTCTTATTAGCAAACCTTTTGACAGTTTTGTAAATTTAAGAAATGCAAACACAGCCAATCCCATTTTAGTCCCAGACCTTCCTGGAACTTATGTCGCTCAATTAACCGTCTCCGATGGTTTCGCTCAAAGTGAACCCGACACAGTTAATATTGAAGTAATAAATCGACTTCCTGAAATCACAATTAATGGACCTAAAAAAGCCCGTCCTCGTGATGTTGTTATATTAGATGCCTCATCAATAATAGACCCTGACGGTGATACTATAGAATACCTCTGGAAACTAAACACAAAACCGGATGGAAGTCGAACATCTCTTCAAGGGGTTTTGAATAAAGTTGTAACAATCGTACCAGATCTATTAGGTAAATATGAATTTATATTATACATTTCAGATGGTTTTGAAAATTCATTTTCATCCTGGCAATTAGATGTATATAACCATCTACCTGAGATTCTCATCAACTATCCACCGACGATTTTTCTGAATGCAGATGTTTCCATTTCTGCGTCAAACACTTACGATATTGATAACGACAGCCTATCCTACAAATGGCAACTTCTTTCGATACCCAATGGAAGTAATACATCTCTTGCCTCTATAACACAATCTGAAACAAATTTTATAGCAGACAAACGAGGTACATATACTTTAAAACTTGAAGTATCAGATTCATACGAAAAAACAGACAAAACATTTTCTATACAATGCATTAACAGAAAACCCCAAGCAGTTTTGACCCCAAATACTATCGAAATTTCTCATGGAAAAACTGTTATTTTCGATGCCACACAGAGTTTTGATTTAGACAATGATCCACTTATCTATCATTGGGAACTTCTCTCCCGTCCTTTAATAAGCAGTTCTAAAATTTATCTTATTCAAAGAAATATTGCTGGATTAACAACAGATGCCCCTGGAAATTATAAGGTCAGTCTTCAAATTAACGACGGTTTTGAATCCAGCAGCACCATAACATCAGAAATAATAGCAACAAACAGTCCCCCTGTAATACAATGTCCCGAAGAGACAGTTACAGGTTTTGTGGGGCAAGCCGTTTCACTACAATTACCTGAAAACTATGATCCTGAAAATGACTCCCTTACATATTATTGGGAAATTATTAAAAAACCATCTGTAAGTATCATAGGTTCCGTAAGTTCTACTGGGACAGAGTTTACATTTATCCCAGACAGCAAAGGAACTTACGAAATTCAAATTACGATATCAGACTTCTGGGAATCTATGGTATCTTGTGGAATTACTGTGGAAATTTCTAACCAACGTCCTATCGCCGTTATTGAGTCTGAAACACAATGTTACATAGGAACAAATGTATTGCTATCAGCGGAAAAAAGTTATGATCCTGACAGAGATCCCCTTATCGAATATCAATGGGTAATAACCGAAAAACCTCAGGGAAGTTTTTCAAATTTATCCAATCCGACAGACATTACAACTCGGTTCATTCCCGACCGTCATGGTGAATACAAAATACAACTTCAGATATTTGATGGAACCACCTGGAGTAATCCCGTTACAACAACAATTACTACACAGAACCGTGCGCCAATTATAACTGTATTATCGGAAGAGTATCTTGTGGTGGGTTCTCCAATAACTTTAGATGCGTCCCCAAGTTATGACCCTGATGGGGACGAGCTCTATTTTGTCTGGAAACTGCTCTCTAAACCAAAACTTAGCAAAGTAGAAATAAATAATTCTGATGAACCCATTTGCTCTTTTACACCCGATTTACCAGGATACTATTCCATTGAACTTCTCGTATCCGATCCCTATTCATCCACCTCTCGAGAAGAAATTCTCCTTAGAACTCTAAATGTGCCACCGATAGCAATAATTTCTGCACCTCAAATCATAAAGGTAGGCGATAAAATAACGATAGACGGAACAGGTAGTTATGACCCTGATAACGATATCATTACATACCAATGGCAACTATATTTCCGTCCAAATGGAAGTCGTTCTACACTAAGTTCTCTAACGGGTTCTACAACACAATTGTTTATTGATACTGAGGGAACATACATAGTAGAACTTCAGGTTAACGATGGAAAAACATCATCCGATATTTCGAGCATCTCTTTATCGACAGGAAATGTTGCTCCTATTGCAGTACTGGAACAAGATAAAATTGCTATTGTGGGAACAAAATGTTATCTTGATGCAAGTCTTAGTTACGACCCCAATAACGATGAGTTATCCTATATATGGTCATTCAAATCAATCCCTGTTGGAAGTCAAGCGGAACTTTTTAATTCCGATTCTTTCCATCCATACTTTATCCCCGATATAGAGGGTAATTATGAAATACAATTAATAGTCTCTGATGGAAAACTATTCAGCAAACCCACAGTAATCAGGATAAGTACTACCAACAGTCCACCTATTGCACAAATAGAACAAAACGAATTCCAAGTATATGTAGGGAATACAGTCACACTCGATGGGTCTAATAGTTATGATACAGATAATACCCCCATCTACTACGAATGGATCCTGTTGTCAAAACCTGAAGGTAGTGAGACCATTATCCAAAATGCAGACCAACCCATTGTCACCATAAATATAGATAAAAAAGGATTTTATCAGGGAACGCTTATAGTCAATGATGGCTTTCTACGGAGCAATACAGTAAATTTCCAAATTACATGTATTAATAATCACCCAACAGCTCTTATAAGAGGTCCTATCTCCGGATTTATAGAGGACAAAATAACTTTGGATGGGTCTGAAAGTTATGATTCTGATAAAGATATAATTGAATTGCTTTACAAATGGAGCATAGTCTCAATCCCATCCGGAAGTTCAGTATCAATAATAAATACTACTGAAAAAATTATCGATTTTATTCCGGATATAGAAGGAATTTATGAATTTGAACTTGTTGTAAATGACAAGGAAACAGATAGTAAACCTGTAAGACACAAAGTTACTGTAACTTGTAATAAACCGGCTCCTCCATCAGGGATTTCAGCAACAGATGGTATTTATTCCGACCGTATTATCATTACATGGAACGCCTCCATAGGTGCTCATGAATACCGTGTATACCGTAGTGATGAAAACGACCTTGCATCTGCCATCCCTATTTCTTCCTGGACAAGTAATCTTCACTACGAGGATGTAATAGAAGTAGAACCTCAGGAACAGAAAAAGACAAACTGTGGTTGTTCAAGAAACTGTAATGAAATATGTAATCCCCAGGAACTCAAAATAACAAAATACTATTGGGTCCTTTCAAGAGCAAATGAAAATTGTGTCGGTGAATTCAGTAATTCCGAAATGGGGTTCATCACAATTCCCCCTTCAAAAAATCAATTGCCGAGTTTCTTTTGTAATATTCTGAGACTATTTCAAAATAAATAAAACACACATTCTTTAATATCCTAATCTACACAACCCATTAGTGTTTTTCTTTTTTGAAATAGGGTAAACATTATTGTTTATAATATAACTGTTAGATATTAAACTATCTTATTTAGAGGTGTTTACTTTATGATAAAAGCAAGAGCAGGAAAAGTAAATTTTCTATTAGGAACCGGTGCGACATTGATATTGAGATTATTAGGTTGGAAAGTTCAGGGCCCTCCTCCCCCTTTCCCAAAATATGTTGTGATTTTTGCCCCTCATACATCAAATTGGGATGGACTGGTAGGAATTTTATGTAGTTTTGCATTAAGAGTTAGGGGAAACTGGTTAGGAAAAGGTAGTTTATTTAAAGGTATTTTTGGTTGGTTCTTTAAAAAAATAGGTGGAATTCCGGTAGATCGTTCTACACCCCATCGCTTTGTAGAACAGGCTTTAGAACTTTTTAATCACAATGAACAGGTCGTCCTTGCAATAGCCCCCGAAGGAACTCGAAAATTCAGTGACCACTGGAAAAGTGGTTTCTACCATATTGCATATCACGCAAAAGTACCTATCGTGCTTGGTTTCTGGGATTATAAAACAAAGCGAGTGGGAAATTCTGGGGTAGCTGTAGTACCAACAGGAAATATTGAAGAAGATTTAAAGATTATTCGTGAAACATATAATCAGTTTTTACCCAAACATCCCGAGTACAGAAGCACTGTACGATTCAAAGAAAATCAAAACTCAATCAATAGTAAAATCTCTGAATAATAGATAAACGAGAATTTGTAAAAGGGTAACCATTTTTGTAATATTATTTCTGAATTTAAAATTCAATAAAAACGATTAAAGGGTTTGAGTTATGGGAAATTTATCCTGTCCTCTTTGCAAGACCGAGCAAGGTAACACTCAAGACAATATCAAATCATCTTTATATCTGAAAGCTGTGTTACCATCACTTGTTGACCTTGTTCAACTGGATAAACCCGCAAAAGAATTAATCATACCTGCAAATGAAAAGATTTTGTTTTCTTTACGAAATGGAGAAAAAGCATTTTTAAAAATACAAAACGGTGAAATTACATATTCACCTAAAAAAATTGAAACCCCTACAATTCATATTCTTCTTATGAGCCCATCCCATGCAGTTCAGGTCTTTGAACAAGGGAAACTACCTTTCTTATTAAAAGGTTTTACTCGAATTTCATTTCTTAAGAAAAAATTTGATGCTCTTACCAAACGATTAGAATATTACCTAAAGGAGACACAAAACTACACTGAAGAAGAAAAGAGAATATATGCAATCTTACAACTAAAAACGGCTCTCCGCTCCGCTGAGGTCCTTGCAGAAAAGGAAGAAGTATCTAAAAAAATACTTGCAGGAACACCTCAGGGCATTTTAAGGATTGGTATTGAAAGTATCAACTTTGAATCTTATTTCGGGTTTATAGACGGAAAATGGAAATACATAGACCGACTTTCAGGACAAACAGTCAGTTCCATTTTAACTTTAAAGGACCTCAAAACCACCGAACTTTTACTTACAAATAAATTAGATACATTTGCAGGTTTAGGATTAGGAAAAATCTATATTTCCGGGATTATCCCTATTATAGATAATGTAGGACTGGTTTTAGGACGCATTATACAATATATTTCCTAAATAATAAAGGAGTAGATTTCATGCAGGTTTTCAACTATTCCGAAAATCAAAAATGGTTTGAGAGAGCAACCCGTGTTATTCCTTGTGGAGTCTATGGACACTTCAGTCCTGCTCCTTGTGTCCCCACAAATGCATACCCTTTTTTTAGTACCCGCGCAGATGGATGCAGATTCTGGGATGTAGACGGGAACGAATTTATCGACTATATGTGTGCCTACGGGCCCATGATAATGGGTTATCATAACTCGGTAGTCGATGAGGCATTTATAAATCAACTTAAACAGGCAGATGCTAACAGCATTGCCTCCACAAAAATGGTTGAATTAGCGGAATTTTTAGTAGACCTAATCCCAGTAGCCGATTGGGCGTTTTTTGCAAAAAACGGAGCGGATGTAACAAACTATGCGGTAATGATAGCTCGCGCAGAAACAGGTAAAAAGAAAATCATAGCCATCAAAGGTGGCTATCATGGGACTGCGCCATGGATGCAAGGAATTGGACATCCAGGAGTAACAGAAGAAGATGTTGCAAATGTTATCCGCATCCCATGGAACGACCTTAAAGCATTAGAACAGGCACTGGAAGAAAATTATGGGCAGGTTGCAGGCTTCATTTCCTCTCCTTATCATCACCCTGTATTTGTAGATAATGAATATCCCGCAGAAGGTTACTGGGATGGTGTCCAAAAACTATTGAAAAAACATGGAGCCGTTCTGATATGTGATGATGTCCGTGCGGGCTTCCGACTCCATTTAGGTGGTTCTAATGAATATTTTAAATTTAAACCGGACCTAATATGTTTTTGCAAAGCCATAGCAAATGGCTACCCTATATCGGCCCTTGTTGGAAAAGAAGAATTAAAAGTTTCCGCTTCAAAAGTATTTCATACAGGCAGTTATTGGTATTCTTCTGCGTATATGTCCGCTGCGATAGCCAATCTTCAAGAACTAAAACGATTGAATGCTCCGGAATATTTCGAAAAATTGGGAAACAAATTTAACGAAGGTTTAATCAAAATAGCCAAAGACTACGGATTTAACATGAAAATTACAGGACATCCTTCCATGGCATACTATCGGATTACTGATGATCCCAGTTTACAACTTCATCAAAGGTGGTGTGCAGAATGTACAAAGCGAGGGGCTTTTTTCACATCTCACCATAACTGGTTCCTATCCATGGCCCACACAGAAGCCGATATCCAAAAAACATGGGAAATTTGTGAAGAAGCATTCAAAGCCTTAAAGTCATCTACATAAAAGATTCGTATAGGAGTATCCATTATGCCCTTATCAGAACAAGAACACAAAGAATTAAGGACCATTGCAAAAAAGATAAGAAAAGACATTGTAGATGTTACTCATTGGTCCGGCGGAAGCCATATCGGTGGGTCCTTGAGCATGGTAGATTTTATGGTAGTTCTGTATTGGAAATATATGCGGATTGATCCTAAAAATCCATCGTGGGAGGAACGAGACCGCCTGGTATTAAGTAAAGGACATGGTGGAGTAGGACATGCTGTGATTCTCGCCAATCGCGGCTATTTTGACTTCGAATTATTAAAAGAATTTAATCAATTTGGTTCTGCTTTTGGTATGCATTTAGACTCCAAAAAAGCTACCGGTGTCGAGGCCTCTACAGGCTCTATGGGACATGGACTTTCCCAAGCATTAGGTATGGCTTTAGGAGCCCGCGTATTAAAAAAAGATTGGAAAATATATGCGGTGGTTGGAGACGGTGAATGCAACGAAGGTTCCATTTGGGAATCTGCTATGGCCGCCAATCATTATAAAACCGGCAATCTCATCGGTTTTTTAGACCGCAACCACATGATGATTGATGGACCCACAGAATCTGTTATGAGTTTAGAACCTCTTGACAAAAAGTGGGAAGCCTTTGGTTGGTTTACACAGGTTATTAATGGACATGATATGCACCAGATATGTAATGCTATTGACAGAGCACTTGCATATAAAGAAGGGCCTTCTATGATTATATGCGATACTGTCAAAGGGAAAGGGGTTGATTTTATGGAAAACAATCCCGCATGGCATTATGGTGGACTTAACGCAGAATTAGCAGAAAAAGCAAAACTTTCTATCGATAAGATGTATCCCGATCTACCCTAAAACAATAGAAACCTTTATATATAGGAGAAGTATTATGAGCCCCGTGGGAGGTTTAACATGGACAGTCTATGATGCAGATAAAATGACTCAGGCGGAAACATACGGACTAATTTTAAGTGAACTTGGAAAAATGAACCCGAAAATAGTAGGACTTTCTGCGGACCTCGCCAAATCAACAAAGATTGGGAAATTTGGAGAAAAATTTCCAGACCGCTTTTTTAATTTAGGGATAGCAGAACAAAATATGTTTGGGGTCGCTGCGGGATTAGCAAAAGCAGGTTTACTACCCTTTGTCTCAACTTTTTCCGTTTTCGCTTCGATGCGGGCGGTAGAATTTCTACGAACGGATGTGTGTTATCAAAATTTAAATGTTAAAATAATTGCAACCCATGGTGGAACATCATTTGGTTCTGCAGGAACAACACATCACTCTATTGAAGACCTTTCCATCATTCGAGCAATTCCCAATATACAACTTATTGTTCCTGCCGATGCTGTAGAAACGGCATTAGCAGTTCAAGCATGTGTAGAAGTAGAAGGACCCGTGTATATTCGTATTGGACGCAGTTTCGAACCCCGTGTATATCAAACAGACCAATACGGTTTCCAGATCGGTAAATCTGTAGAGATGAAATCCGGTACGGATGTTACCGTAATAGCGTGTGGTGCTGTTGTTTATCATGCAGTAGAAGCGGCAAACATATTAGAACGAGAAGATGGTATATCTATCCGCGTACTAAATATGCACACCATCAAACCTATTGACCGCGAAGCAATATTAAAAGCATTATCAGAAACCCGAAGAATTGTTACCTTTGAAGACCACAATGTTATCGGGGGTTTGGGTAGTGCAGTCAGCGAGGTAATTGCTGAAAGTGGTAAAGCATGTGCATTTACAAAGGTAGGAATCCCCGACCAGTTTACTCCTCATGGCTATCCAGAAGATTTAATGCACTATTATAAAATAGATACAGACGGAATCGTTGAAAAAGTTAGAGAACTACTTGGCAAAGAATTCGAGAAAGAAGAAGATTGGGAGGATGAGTACTAATGGCTGAAAATAAAAAGGATGCATTAATTTCAGGTATTATATTAAAGGCCGTCTTGCCTGTTATCAAAGTCCTTTTAGAAGACCATCCTACATTCCAAAGGCGATTTAAAGACATTCAGGGAACAGTCCAGTTTACTGCCCAGAAAGACCAACAAATAATAGGAGCCCATATTAAATTCGACAAATTGAATCTCGAAATCTCCACTGAATTATTAAAAAATCCCGACATTAGTTTTCATTTTACTTCACTGACAAAAATGAACGATTTCTTCACAGGAAAATTAGTT
This sequence comes from uncultured bacterium, assembly GCA_937124615.1. Classification (GTDB taxonomy): domain Bacteria; phylum Hydrogenedentota; class Hydrogenedentia; order Hydrogenedentales; family Hydrogenedentaceae; genus Hydrogenedens. Next base: position 7,659 of record CAKZKR010000017.1, on the reverse strand, counting down.
CTACCAAAAATTAGAGGATTTAAAAACTTCTCTTTACTCTGGCGAATGTTTAGCGTTCTTTTAAAACTAAAACTGCTTATGCCAACAGCAAAACCTACAAATCCAATAGATAAAAAAATCAAAGTTAAAATGACTTTATATATGGTATCTACGGCTCTAAGTCAGTTGAACAAATCGGGTGATGAAGAAATGCTCAAATGGACATCCAAACAACCTGAACGCATTTATCAATGGTCCGTAGATAATGAAGACATCGCTTGCTGGCTTAAAATTAAAGCCGGGCAATCCAAAGCAGGCCGGGGATTTTACACTTTAAGAAAACCCTTCGTGCACATGAAATTTCCGGATATAGATTCTGCTCTACCTGTACTAACAAATTCTGTAGATACCGTTCAAGCAATGGCACAAGGATTACTTATTACAGAGGGTTCTCCCGAATATGCAGCCAAATTGGGCGATTTCATGTTAAAAATAGCCGAGTTATTGACATAATTATAACTGTGTTCAATTTGTAAATCCCTTCCCAAAATCAATACTATAATTACACTTTTCATTTAAAACTTACTATTTTTTGGAATGAAGAAACAGGAAGTAACACTAAAATTATCATTGATACCATGCATTTTGCTCATCGCTCTACTGGTACTCAATGTGGGGATATTTGGAGATGAAGCCACTTCAGGACCGTGCCAGGTAGCACTCCTTATTTCCTCCATTATTGGGGGAATTATCGGGCACACCAAATTAGGACTGTCCTATAGAGAAATAGAGCGGAAAGCTATCCATTCTATAGTGTTGGCCATGGAAGCAATTATCATTCTTCTTATCGTAGGAGCAACAATTGCTTTATGGATACAGGGAGGAATTGTTCCAAGTATCATCTATTACGGTGTTCAGATACTCACTGCAAAATCTTTCCCTATCGTAGCATGTATAATTTGTTCTATCGTGTCCTTAGCCATAGGAAGTAGTTGGTCTACGATGGGAACAATAGGAGTAGCACTAATGGGAATTGGGAAAGCATTAGGCTATTCAGAACCCCTCATTGCCGGGGCTATCATTTCCGGAGCCTATCTCGGCGATAAAATGTCTCCCCTATCCGACACAACAAATCTTGCCCCTGCCGTTAGTGGAACCAACCTATTCCTACACATAAAGAATATGCTTAGTACAACCATCCCAGCCTATACTTTAACTCTTATCATTTTTCTTTGTATTGGACTGTTTTCAAATATACATAGTCAGGATATACATCAAACAGATGATATTGTTCGTGGTTTAGAACAAAACTTTTTCATCCATTGGTTTTTCTTTATAGTCCCTATAACCGTTATTATTCTCGCTATGAGACGAACACCTGCAATACCGGCTTTAACCGTAGGTTGTCTTTTAGGTGGATTACTTGCTTTCTTATTTCAAAACGGTTATCCCGAAAATATAGCCCAAATCCCTTCCTTTATTTCAAAAAATTATAAAAATATCATTCATGTAGCCTATCATGGATATACATTAGAAAGCGGTATCCCTATCCTTGATGAGTTATTATCCACAGGTGGTATGGAAAAAATGTTTTCAACTATTTCCCTCATCATTATGGCTATGTTATTCGGAGGTGTCATGGAAGCCACCGGAATGTTACAAAAAATAGCAGCAGCCATTCTTAACTATGTTCACTCTGCTGGTGGTCTAATGGCTTCTACCGTAATAAGCTGTATTCTATTTAATATTTTTGCCGCAGAACAATATTTGGCTATCGTTATAACAGGTAGAATGTATAGAGCATCTTATAACGCACGGCATTTAGACATGCGAAATTTATCCCGGACATTAGAAGATGGGGCTACGGTAACCTCTGTTTTAGTCCCATGGAACACCTGTGGTGCCTTTGCAAGTTCTGTATTAGGGGTTTCCACCTTTTATTACCTTCCTTTTTGCTTCTTCAACTGGATAACTCCAATTATATCTATTCTGATGTCTATGATGAATTATAATATTATTCCTGCGGATAAACAGGACGATGAAAAAGAGGTAAGTAAAGAATGATTTTTATATTCATAAGGGAAGAAAATGTTTTTAACCTTATCTGATATTTACAAACCTATACAAGAACAAATATCCTGCGTTTCAGAAAAAGTTCAAAAAGTGTGGGAAGAAGCGTTACAGCTTGTTAACATCGATTTTTCTACAGCACCTAAAGCAAAAGGGAAATTGTTAAGACCTGCAATATGTTTACTGAGTGCTGGAGCCATCGGGAAAAAAGATTTAGATGCATATATATCGTTAGGAACATCCTACGAACTACTGCATTTAGCATCGTTGACCCATGATGATGTTATTGACCGAGCTGTTCTTCGTAGAGGGGGGCAATCATTAAATACTCTTTGGGACAACCATGCTGCAGTATTAGGAGGAGACTATCTGGTTGCCAGAGCCATTGAACTATTAGGTATTTATGAGAATCATGAACTCATTATCAATGCAGTTCAGTGTGTCCGAGAAATGGCAGAAGGAGAATTAAAATTCTTTGCAAAACCCATTGAAAATTTTACAACGAACGATTGTACAGAATTAGCTCGAAAAAAAACCGCTATACTTTTTGCTCGCTCTGCTTCTTCTCCTGCTCTTATAGAAAAATCTCCCACAAAAGAATCATTATTCCATTTTGGTGAAAATATCGGTATCGTATTTCAGTTTATTGATGACCTATTAGACCTAACACAGGATACAAATACATTAGGGAAACCACGATATAGCGATATTTCAGAAAAAAAAGTTACATTACCGATACTCATTTTATGGAACAAATTAAACGACACTGAAAAAAAACGATTCCATACTGTTTTTGGAAAACCTATAAATGAAAAAGAACAGTATTGGCTACAAGAGCAAATAGAAAAATACAAAATAGAAAAGGAATTATTGCAACATACTGAAATTCTTAAACTTACTGCTATAGAGGCCCTGAGTATTTTACCTGATAGTGATTACAAAGAGTCTTTAAGAAGTCTCTGTCATTTTATCGTACAACGACAAAATTAATTGAATAAAAATACCAAGGTTTCCGTCTATGTTAGATGAGGAAATACAAAACAAGGAATTGTTAGAAAAGATAAAAAAAGGTGATGAAGAAGCCTTTGAAATTCTTATTAAAAGATATTACAACATGGTCTATTGTATTTGTCTAAAAAAACTCTCAAACAAAGACATAGCCAAAGAAGCGACACAGGAAGTCTTTATTAAAGTCTGGAAAAGCATAAACACATGTATTGATCCCACTTATTTCATTTCCTGGCTTTTAACCATAACCAAAAATCATTGCATTGACATCCTGCGAAAAGAAAAGAATCGAAAAGAAAGAGAAATTTCAATAGAAACCTATGAAAATACAGAGAACATTGCTATAGATACCTCTGCTCATCAAAATATCAATAATAATCTTAAGATAGAATATATAAACCTTTTTGTTAAACAACTTCCCGAACCCCAGCGTGTTGTTTTCCAAAAAAGGATGGAAGGTTGGAGTGTCCAGGAGATAGCGGACGAACTAAACTGTCCTTTGGGCACCGTCTTAAGTAGATTTTCCTTAGCCAAAAGAAAAATATTTGAACAGATAAAAAGAAATAATATTTCGTTTAACGATTTATAATAATAAGAATTATAGAGGAAAAATACTATGAAAAATATCAGGGTCTTAGAACCATTCGGAGACAAGAGAAAACAGATCGTTTGCCCACAATTCGAGGAAATAACAGAACAAATTGAATTATCTCAGGGAAAACCTACTCATGAGTTATTGGAACATATACAAAGATGCTCCCACTGTAACGAATATTTCTCCTTCTGGCAGGAGATAGAAAAGGTTATTAATTGGCATAAGTCACAAACGGGAAGAGAAATGATATCAGAATGGGAACAACAAATTGCTATCCAAAAAATAAAACAGACTTTAAAAAAAGAGCAGCAACATAAGAAAATCCTTTTATGGAGTGCTATAAGCATTGCCGCAGGTATTCTTTTCCTTATGCTTGCTCTTTTTTATTTCATCCCTGCTACTCAAGCCCCTTCCGTGCAAGCCATAGAACAACCTTCCTCCGTACAAATCCCATCCCCAGACTACTCAGGAGAATCAATCCCTTATAATACTACTCCCGAGCCAAGAATCCCCGACAAAGATATGTAACAATTCCGACCGATTATATTTTTATAACGAAATCTCGGTCTTCCAGAAATCCCCGTACCTTTTCATTACCTGGAATCAAAGATTGCTGAGCAAAACTCGGATTGGATAAACCAAAAGTGCATACCTCTATTTTATCTTCATCTACAATAAACCTACGAAACTCTATAGGATATTCACACAACGCAGATGTCGTTATCTGAACAACATTTTGTTCCCGTACAGTATAATTCATGTGCATATGCCCTGAAAGGACAATACAGATTTGAGGGTGATTGTATAAGAGTTCCAACACCTCCTTTGCATTAACCAAAACTCCACCATCCAAACAACCTTCAAACATAATCCTATTCGGGATAGGAAATAACGGGGTATGAATAGAAACCACAATTGGATAATTTTGATGCTCCTTTAATTCATTTTCCAACCAGAGTAAATGTTCCTTAGACAAAACCCATCGTAAACCCGTATGACTTTCTTTCATATTAACATTATGATCAGGATCCCGAATTGCATGAATAGTAGAATCCCTCCATACCCAGCTCACCTCTATCATACAAAATCGTAAATTTTTATGTGTAAAGGCATATGTAAATTTTCCATCCGGGAAACCTGTACTAAAACATTTTAACTCTCGCTCTCTGATTTGATGTGTGCTTAAATCATGATTCCCCCCCAAAAGATACAATGGTATTTTTAAAGAATTAAAAACATCCTTTATTTTTTCCGAAACCATATCATCGTCACAGGAACAAATATCTCCTGTTACTATAATAAAATCGGGCGAATAAGAAACAACATCTTTTATAAAACATTGAAAAATATCAAAAGATATAGAGGTAAGAACTCGATTATTCCACACCCCATCCGGATTATTACCCAAATGCAAATCAGAACATTGAACAAACGACCATTTCTTCATAAAAAATTTTCCTATCCGTTGATAAACACCTCATTTTTAATCATGTGGTCTCCTATTTAAAACCATTAATATCACCCCAATAATTCCAACACTCCAAAAAATCCAAATGGGCTGACTTGAAATTATTTTCAAAGAGTCCGGCAAAAGCCCCATAAAAATAGCCAGTCCTGTCCCAAAACCAACCAGTATCAAAATAACAGCAACAATAGTCATCTTGATTTCTCCTTCATAGGAAGATGTTTCTTTTAGAAATTTATAAACATTATAAAATACAATATTTTCAAGTGCAATATTTAGTATTAAATACAACGAACAAATATAATGTATATATATTAAAAGGTTCTTTCAATTTGGGTAAAAACGAAAAAAAAATTAGAGAATTAGAAGAACAAATTAAACAACTAACACACCAACTGGAACTTTTAATTCATGAAAAAGATGCACACAATCACAACGGTTCATCCATAAAATCTCCTGTATCTGGTTCTATAGAATGCTCCGATGACATTGCTGACACGATTCATAAAGGAACAGACTTACTTCCTGACCATCCATTACTTTCTAAAATCAAATCCGCAATGAAAATAGAATCCAAGGAAGACCTTGAACATAAAATAGGTTCTGTGTGGGCAAGTCGACTCGGGGCTCTTTTGGTAATGACAGCAGTTGTTCTAGGAGCAAGAACCACTTTTTATTCCACAGGCATTGGGATATGGGGAAAAATGATTATAGGATATACTTTTTCCTTTATGCTCATTTTAGGAGAACGATTTGGAAAAAAAAAGAATCTCTTTTCAGAAGTAATTTTAAGTTGTGGATTAACAGGAATCTACTTTACTACTTATGCGGGTTTATTTATAGAAGAAACTTATATTCTTCCCTACTTACACCAAACTTATTACTCACTTCTCATAGGGTTTCCTATACTTCTTTTAGTCCTTTGCCCTGTTGTTCTAATTGCTCATAAAAGAAAAAGCCCTACAATTGCAGGTATCGGACTTTTTTTAACCTACTATACAGTGGCTCTAAGTTGTTATAGTGAACCCAATATAAGAACCCTCTCCTATGCACTACTCACCAGTATGACTATAGCACTGATTACTTTTGTGTTCCACCTAATTCATAACTGGTTTTTTCTTTCCTGGACGGGAGTTATTGCCTCTTATGCAACTTACCTTTATGTTTTCGTTTACTTAAACCCTCATACCTATTTTCATATCCCCGAAAGAGCCTACTTCTGGATTTCTTTCCTATTTTTAAGTACCTGCTTTCTTTTGTTTTCTATAACCTGTATCATGGATGCACGAAAACAGGGTGAATATCGCAAAGGAATCGCCCCTTTAGTCGGGCTTAACTCTGCTATATATTTTTGTCTCACTTTTTATGCAATAAGAACATATTACCTTCCGTACGAATACCTCTTTCGTATAGGGTTTGCCCTTGTACTATTTGCCTTTACAGGAATTGCTCATTTCACAGGACCGCGAAACAACTATATTTTTAAAGTATTCATTATAAAAACAGTTATAATGACAACACTGGCAATTCAGTCTTACTTTTCAGGAGAAAAACTTTTAATAGCCCTCGCAATTGAATGTCTGGCATTGGCGTTCGCCCATAAAAGAAGCGGATACCTTGTATATCGGGTGCTCAATTTTTTCCTTCTTTGGGTCACCTTTTTTTGGGGAATTACCTACATCAAAACGCAAGGAACTGTTTTCTTTTTAGGGTATCTTATTCCCGCCAATTGGTTTGCAATATGGGGGGCCTCTTTATTTCTACTTATCATTTCCTGGTTTTATGAACACTTTATCCCGGGACAACAGGACAACATCCCCGAATGGAGCTACGAAAAAAATATTACATTAATAAAATGGAAGTTTTCCCCATTATTAATGTCCATATTACATGCTTGTGTGGCGTCAACACTTATTCTTTTGCTTACAGTCGTTGACTTTATGGATGACCTTCGTTTGCCTCTTATACTCACAACAGAACTTCTTATCCTTTTAGCAATAGGACTTATCTCTTCAACCCCTTCCATTGAATTCAGTGGTGTTCTTTTACTTATCTCGGCACAAACATGCTACTTGTTCTATTTCTTTACAAGCCAACAGTCTTTATATGAACTTCCTTATTTCCTATCCATGAGTTGTCCACTTACATTCATATCGTATATTGGTGCTTATGCATGGGAAAAATACCTAAAACGTATTCAGTATCATCCAGAGGACCCTTTACACTCTATCCTCTCCATATTCCCTTATATTAGTAGTTTATTTATTACACTCATCGTTGTAAACCATATAACACCCCCTCTCGGATTCCCTTTACTGGTTTCCATATTAGGGATCACAATATACAGTATCGGTATTTATTCACAACTTCCTTCCTTTTCCATGTCAGGAGTATCATTACTATTAAGTTCTGTTCTATACTTTCTAATATACCTTTCCAAAATTTCAGAGGGATATAGTCCCTATTGGATCCTTCTAACTTCTTTGTTCCTTTCTATAATCTTTATAATATCCGAACGAATAAAATTCTACCATCAAAAAAA